>NZ_MWIG01000198.1:0-18083 GCF_002156145.1 Streptomyces sp. NRRL B-24572
GGCGTCCGGGACGCCGGGGTCTACTGGACGGTCCGGCTCGGCCCGGAGACCACCGTGCGGGCCGCGCCGGTGGGCGACGGCGCGGACGGCGTACCGGTCGACGTGGTCGCCGCCTCCCCGGGGGCGCTGCGGGCGGGGGTCACCGGCGATCTGGACCGGCTGTTCCTGCTGCTCGCCGGGATCTGTCCGGTGATCGGGGCGGTCGGCATCGCCAACACGACCCCGGTCGCGGTCCTGGAGCGGAGCGGTGAGATCGGGCTGCGGCGTGCCCCGGGCGCGCGGGGACGGCACATCACCGCCCGGTTCCTGGCGGAATCGGGCGCTCTGGGCGTGATCGGCGGGCTCGTCGGCACGGCACTGGGGGTGTGCACGGTGATCGGGGTGGCGCCGGTCCGGGACTGGACCCCGGTCGTCCACCCCGCGACCGTCGCCGGGGCCCCGGCGACCGGCCTCGCCACGGGCCTGGTGGCCGGCCTCTACCCGGCCTGGCGGCCGGCCGGGATCGAACCGGCCGAGGCGTCGCGCCGCCGAGGCGCCCGGGACATGCCGGTACGCCGGAGGGCCGTCTCTCCCCCGAGGAGTGACGGCCCTCCGGCGCGACGGTGCGGAGCGATCAGAGGATGCGGACCGCGCCCGAGGGGGTGTCCCAGTCCATGGAGTGCTCGACGACGCCGCTGGACGGGTTCTGCGCGCCGACGTACTTGCCGCCGCCGACGTAGATGGCGACGTGGTACGAGCCGCTGCGGCTGCCCCAGTACAGGATGTCGCCCGGCTGCAGGTTGCTCAGGGAGACCTCGGTGCCCATGCTCGACTGCTCGTACGAGATGCGGGGCAGGTCGATGCCGGCCGCGCGGTAGGCGGCCTGGACGAGGCCGGAGCAGTCCCAGGAGTTGGGGCCGGTGCCGCCGGAGACGTACGCGTCGCCGATCTGGGCGCGGGCGAAGGCCACGATCGCGGCGGCGGAGCCGGTGGGGGCCTGCGTCTGGCTGCTGCCGCTCTCCGAGGCGGTGGAGCCGCTGTCGGACGACGACGAGCCGTTGTCGTTCGACGAGCTCGTGGTGGAGAGCTGGGTGCGCGCGGCGTCGCGGGAGGCGCGCTCCGCGGCCTCCTTGCGCTCCTGCTCGGCCTTGAGGCGGGCCTTCTCGGCGCGCTCGGCCGCGGCCTTGCGCTCGGCCTCGGCCTTCGCCTTCTTGGCCTCCTTGGCGGCCTTGTGGAGCGCCGTGTCCTCCAGCGTCTGGAGGTTCTGGTCGAGGGCCTCCTGCTGGGAGGCCTCCGCGGAGGCGGCGACGGCGCTGGCGAGGCCGCCGGCGGCGTCGAGCGAGCCCAGGGTGGGCATCTCGATGGTCTCGGTCACCGGCTCGGCATTCGCCGGCCCGGCAGCACCGGCCACCGCGATGGTGCCGAGGACGCCACCGGCAACTCCGGCACGGAGCGCGAGCTTCGAGGCGCTGCGGCGGGGCTTCCGGTGGCTGGGTATGTGAGCGGTGTGGGACATGGGTACAACCGCTATCAGGGCTTCACGGTTCCCTTCAAGAAACGTGCGTTGCGCCACAGTTACGTTTGGAACGCCTGAATCCACTTCCGTGGCGGCCTTATTGACGCCGTAACGGGCAAATCGGGCACGGCCCATCCGGCCCTTGATCACGGGTTTTCAATGAAACGCCCGAATTGCCCGACGCTTACCACCTCTTGACGCCGATGGCCAAGCCCTCTTCTTTTGAGGTTCCTGTGAGGTGACGCAGGTCACATCGTCGCCTGACGGACGCTCGTGAATGCGCGCACGCGTCCACCTCCGTACGCCCGACCCCCCGACCGGGCGACGGCCGGTTCCTTTATCACCCGGACGCGTCCATCGCCAATTTGCCTGTAGTGGACAACACTTGATAGTGCGACACCCCTTCCGAGCAGCGATTTCCGGTACGGATGTCACATCTGGTGACCACCTGGGTGCTTCGCGCAACAAGGTCACTGCTCATACGACTTCATGATCCTTCGCCGGGTGGTGGAGATCACAAACTCCTTGCTGTACCCCGTGTCGCAGATCACAGAGGGGCGGGCATAAGATGCGGGGCAGCCGGGCTTGTGAACTGCCTCACATGGGGGCGATCTTTCACGGCCGGCAGTGCGGTCCAACGGTCAAGGACGACTGGAAGGAGCGAGGAGCGTGAATGCGTACGCGCCCGTCCTCGTGCTCGGTGCCCTGGGTGCGGGGTTTGCGATCTTCTCCGTGGTCATGGCCACGCTTATCGGGCCAAAGCGGTACAACAGGGCCAAGCTTGAAGCGTACGAGTGCGGCATCGAGCCGACGCCCACTCCCGCCGGAGGCGGCCGCTTCCCGATCAAGTACTACCTGACGGCGATGCTCTTCATCGTCTTCGACATCGAGATCGTCTTCCTCTACCCCTGGGCCGTCACCTTCGACGCCCTGGGGCTTTTCGGGCTCGTGGAGATGCTGCTCTTCGTGCTCACCGTCTTCGTCGCCTACGCGTACGTGTGGCGGCGCGGCGGCCTGGAATGGGACTGAGGGGCTGAGGGGCACCTATGGGACTCGAAGAGAAACTCCCGAGCGGCTTTCTGCTGACGACGGTCGAACAGGCCGCGGGCTGGGTGCGCAAGGCGTCCGTGTTCCCCGCGACCTTCGGCCTCGCCTGCTGCGCCATCGAGATGATGACCACCGGAGCCGGCCGGTACGACCTGGCCCGCTTCGGCATGGAGGTCTTCCGCGGTTCGCCGCGCCAGGCCGACCTGATGATCGTGGCCGGCCGGGTGAGCCAGAAGATGGCGCCCGTCCTGCGGCAGGTCTACGACCAGATGCCCAACCCCAAGTGGGTCATCTCCATGGGCGTCTGCGCCTCCTCGGGCGGCATGTTCAACAACTACGCGATCGTCCAGGGCGTCGACCACATCGTGCCGGTCGACATCTACCTGCCCGGTTGCCCGCCGCGTCCGGAGATGCTCCTGGACGCGATCCTCAAGCTCCACCAGAAGATCCAGACCTCCAAGCTCGGCGTGAACGCCGAGGAGGCGGCCCGCGAGGCGGAGGAGGCGGCGCTCAAGGCGCTGCCGACGATCGAACTGAAGGGTCTGCTGAGGTGACCGACGCACGCGCGGCCGCCGGGCCGCAGACGACAACGACGACCGCACCTCTGCGCCGCGTGGGCGGAGAAGGGAACAGGGCTGCACAGTGAGCGACGAAACACCGAACCCCGAGAAGGACCTCAGCGCGCAGAACCTGCCCGGTCAGCGCGGGGACCACGGCGAGGAGGTCCGCGTCCAGCGTGGCATGTTCGGCGCCAACAACGGCGGCGACACCTCCGGCTACGGCGGCCTCGTCCGCTCCGTCCGGCTCCCCGGCCCGGCCACCCGCCCGTACGGCGGCTGGTTCGACGAGGTCGCCGACGAGCTGGAGGGCGCCCTGGAGGAGCAGGGACTCCTCCCGGAGAACGCCATCGAGAAGACGGTCGTCGACCGCGGCGAGCTCACCTTCCACATCGAGCGCGAGCACCTCGTCCGCGTGGCCCGCACCCTGCGCGACGACCCGGCCCTGCGCTTCGAGCTGTGTACGGGCGTCTCCGGCGTCCACTACCCGGGCGACAAGGGCCGCGAGCTGCACGCCGTCTACCACCTGCGCTCGCTGACCCACGGCCGGCTGATCCGCCTGGAGGTCTCGGCCCCCGACGCCGACCCGAGGATCCCCACGCTCACCGCCGTCTACCCGACGAACGACTGGCACGAGCGCGAGACGTACGACTTCTTCGGCATCGTCTTCGACGGCCACCCCGCCCTCACCCGGATCATGATGCCGGACGACTGGCAGGGCCACCCGCAGCGCAAGGACTACCCCCTCGGCGGCATCGCCGTCGAGTACAAGGGCGCCCAGATCCCGGCTCCGGACCAGCGGAGGTCGTACAGCTGATGTCCACCGAACACGCGTCTCCCCGCGAGACGACCGAAGGCGCCGTCTACACGGTGACCGGCGGCGACTGGGAAGAGGTCGTCCAGTCCGCCGCGAAGGCCGACGACGAGCGCATCATCGTCAACATGGGCCCCCAGCACCCCTCCACCCACGGCGTGCTCCGCCTGATCCTGGAGATCGACGGCGAGACCGTCACCGAGGCCCGCTGCGGCATCGGCTACCTCCACACCGGCATCGAGAAGAACCTCGAGTACCGGACCTGGACGCAGGGCACCACCTTCGTCACGCGCATGGACTACCTCACCTCGTTCTACAACGAGACGGCGTACTGCCTGGGCGTGGAGAAGCTCCTCGGCGTCACCGAGCAGATCCCGGACCGCGCGAGCGTCATCCGGGTCCTGCTCATGGAGCTGAACCGGCTCTCCTCGCACCTGGTGTGCATCGCCACCGGCGGCATGGAGCTCGGCGCCACCACGATCATGATCTACGGCTTCCGGGACCGCGAGATGATCCTGGACCTGTACGAGCTGATCACCGGCCTGCGCATGAACCACGCGTTCATCCGCCCCGGCGGCCTCGCCCAGGACCTCCCGCCCGGCGCCGTCGACGCCGTGCGCGAGTTCGTGAAGACCATGAAGAAGAACCTGCCGGAGTACGACAAGCTCGCCACCGGCAACCCCATCTTCAAGGCCCGCATGCAGGACGTCGGCTACCTCGACCTCACCGGCTGCATGGCCCTCGGCGCCACCGGGCCGATCCTCCGCTCGGCGGGCCTCCCGCACGACCTGCGGAAGACCGACCCGTACTGCGGCTACGAGAACTACGACTTCGAGATCCCGACCGCCGACACCTGCGACTCCTACGGACGCTTCCTCGTCCGCCTGGAGGAGATGCGGCAGTCCCTGCGGATCGTCGAGCAGTGCCTCGACCGCCTGGCGCCAGGACCGGTCATGGTCGGCGACAAGAAGATCGCCTGGCCGGCGCAGCTCGCCCTCGGCCCGGACGGCCTCGGCAACTCCACCGACCACATCGCGAAGATCATGGGCACCTCCATGGAGGCCCTGATCCACCACTTCAAGCTGGTCACCGAGGGCTTCCGGGTCCCGGCCGGGCAGGCCTACGCGGCCGTCGAGTCCCCCAAGGGCGAGCTCGGCGTCCACGTCGTCTCCGACGGCGGCACCCGCCCGTACCGGGTCCACTTCCGCGACCCGTCCTTCACCAACCTCCAGGCCATGGCCGCGATGTGCGAGGGCGGCCAGGTCGCCGACGTCATCGTCGCCGTCGCCTCCATCGACCCCGTGATGGGAGGCGTCGACCGATGACGGAGAACATCAGCCTCGGGATGCCCCGGCTTCCCGCGCCCCCGTACCCGGCGGACGTCCACGCCCGGCTCACCGAGGACGCGAAGGCGATCATCGCCCGCTACCCGGACTCCCGCTCCGCGCTCCTGCCGATGCTGCACCTCGTGCAGTCGGAGGAGGGCCACGTGACCCGTACCGGCATGGCCTTCTGCGCCGACACCCTCGGCCTGACCACCGCCGAGGTCACCGCCGTCGCCACCTTCTACACGATGTACCGGCGCAAGCCCTCCGGCGACTACCAGGTCGGCGTCTGTACGAACACGCTCTGCGCGGTCATGGGCGGCGACGCCATCTTCGAGGAACTCAAGCAGCACCTCGGCGTCGGCAACGACGAGACCACCGAGGACGGCAAGATCACCCTCGAACACATCGAGTGCAACGCGGCCTGCGACTTCGCACCCGTCGTGATGGTCAACTGGGAGTTCTTCGACAACCAGACGCCCGAGTCCGCCAAGAAGATGGTCGACGACCTCCGGGCCGGACGCACCGTCGAACCCACCCGCGGCGCCCCGCTCTGCACCTTCAAGGAGACCGCCCGCATCCTCGCCGGCTTCCCCGACGAGCGCCCCGGCGCCGTCGAGGCCACCGGCGGAGCCGGGCCCGCCTCCCTCGTCGGGCTGCGCCTGGCCAAGGGCGAGAAGCCGCACCACCGAATCGTCCACCCGCGTGGTGAGACCTCCGGACAGGAGGGGGAGGAATGACCTTGGCCGCCGAGATCAACAACAGCAGTCCCGAGAAGCTGCTCGCACCCGTCCTGTCGGCCTTCTGGGACCAGCCCGACTCCTGGACCCTGGAGACCTACCGGCGGCACGAGGGCTACGAGGGCCTGCGCAAGGCCCTCGCGATGAGCCCCGACGACCTCATCGCGTACGTCAAGGAATCCGGCCTCCGCGGACGCGGCGGCGCCGGCTTCCCCACCGGCATGAAGTGGCAGTTCATCCCGCAGGGCGACGGCAAGCCCCACTACCTCGTCGTCAACGCCGACGAGTCGGAGCCCGGCACCTGCAAGGACATCCCCCTCCTCTTCGCCAACCCGCACTCCCTCATCGAGGGCATCGTGATCGCCTGCTACGCGATCCGCTCGAACCACGCCTTCATCTATCTGCGCGGCGAGGTCGTCCCCGTCCTGCGCCGCCTGCACGAGGCCGTCCGCGAGGCCTACGCCGCCGGCTACCTCGGCACGAACATCCTCGGCAGCGGACTCGACCTCGAACTCACCGTGCACGCCGGCGCCGGCGCGTACATCTGCGGTGAGGAGACCGCACTGCTCGACTCGCTCGAAGGGCGCCGCGGCCAGCCCCGGCTGCGACCCCCCTTCCCCGCGGTCGCCGGTCTGTACGCCTGCCCCACTGTGGTGAACAACGTCGAATCCATCGCCTCGGTTCCCGCGATCCTGAACAAGGGCAAGGACTGGTTCACGTCGATGGGCAGCGAGAAGTCCCCGGGCTTCACGCTGTACTCGCTCAGCGGGCACGTCGCCTCGCCCGGCCAGTACGAGGCCCCCCTCGGCATCACCCTGCGCCAGCTCCTCGACATGAGCGGCGGCATGCGCCCCGGCCACCGGCTCAAGTTCTGGACGCCCGGCGGCTCCTCCACCCCGATGTTCACCGACGAGCACCTCGACGTGCCCCTCGACTACGAGGGCGTCGGCGCCGCCGGCTCCATGCTCGGCACCAAGGCGCTCCAGTGCTTCGACGAGACCACCTGCGTCGTCCGGGCCGTCACCCGCTGGACCGAGTTCTACGCCCACGAGTCCTGCGGCAAGTGCACACCCTGCCGCGAGGGCACGTACTGGCTCGTCCAGCTGCTCCGCGACATCGAGGCGGGCAAGGGCCAGATGTCCGACCTCGACAAGCTGGGCGACATCGCCGACAACATCAACGGCAAGTCGTTCTGCGCCCTCGGCGACGGCGCCGCCTCGCCGATCTTCTCCTCCCTGAAGTACTTCCGCGAGGAGTACGAGCAGCACATCACGGGCAAGGGCTGCCCCTTCGACCCGGCCAAGTCGACCGCCTGGGCGGACAACCACAAGGAGGTGACCGCATGACCGTCATCGCGTCCACGCCCAGCGGCGGCGGCAGCCCGGCCGTACCGCCGGAGGACCTCGTCACGCTGACCATCGACGGCGTCGAGATCTCCGTCCCCAAGGGGACCCTGGTCATCCGCGCCGCCGAACAGCTCGGCATCGAGATCCCGCGCTTCTGCGACCACCCGCTCCTCGACCCCGCCGGCGCCTGCCGCCAGTGCATCGTCGAGGTCGAGGGCCAGCGCAAGCCCATGGCCTCCTGCACCATCACCTGCACCGACGGCATGGTGGTGAAGTCGCAGCTGACCTCGCCCGTCGCCGAGAAGGCCCAGCACGGCGTGATGGAGCTGCTGCTCGTCAACCACCCGCTCGACTGCCCGGTCTGCGACAAGGGCGGCGAGTGCCCCCTGCAGAACCAGGCCATGTCCCACGGACAGGCCGAGTCCCGCTTCGAGGGCGTCAAGCGGACCTACGAGAAGCCGATCCCGATCTCCACGCAGGTGCTCCTCGACCGCGAGCGGTGCGTCCTGTGCGCCCGCTGCACCCGCTTCTCCAACCAGGTCGCGGGCGACCCGATGATCGAGCTCATCGAGCGCGGCGCGCTCCAGCAGGTCGGCACCGGCGAGGGCGACCCCTTCGAGTCGTACTTCTCCGGCAACACCATCCAGATCTGCCCGGTCGGCGCCCTCACCTCGGCCGCCTACCGCTTCCGCTCCCGCCCCTTCGACCTGGTCTCCTCGCCGTCCGTCTGCGAGCACTGCGCCGGCGGCTGCGCCACCCGCACCGACCACCGGCGCGGCAAGGTCATGCGGCGGCTCGCCGCCGAGGACCCCGAGGTCAACGAGGAGTGGATCTGCGACAAGGGCCGCTTCGGCTTCCGGTACGCCCAGCAGCGCGACCGGCTCACCACCCCGCTCGTACGGAACGCCGACACCGGTGAGCTGGAGCCCGCGTCCTGGCCCGAGGCCCTGGAGGCCGCCGCCCGCGGGCTCGTCCGCGGCCGGACCGGCGTCCTGACCGGCGGCAGGCTGACCGTCGAGGACTCCTACGCGTACGCCAAGTTCGCCCGGGTCGCCCTCGACACCAACGACATCGACTTCCGGGCCCGGATCCACTCCGGCGAGGAGGCCGACTTCCTGGCCTCAGCCGTCGCGGGCCGGGGACGCGACCTGGACGGCTCGGGTGTCACGTACACCTCGCTGGAGGCCGCGCCCGCCGTACTCCTGGTCGGCCTGGAGTCCGAGGAGGAGGCGCCCGGCGTCTTCCTGCGGCTCCGCAAGGCCTGGCGCAAGCACGGCCAGAAGACGTACGCCGTCGCCCCGTTCGCGACCCGGGGCCTGGAGAAGGCGGGCGGCACGCTGCTGCCGGCCGCCCCCGGCACCGAGACCGAGTGGCTCGACGCCCTCACCTCCCGGGTGGGGCTCTCCGAGGACGGCGCCGCCGCGGCCGAGGCCCTCCGCCAGGAGGGCGCGGTCATCGCCGTCGGCGAGCGGCTCGCGGGCGTGCCCGGCGCGCTCACCGCCGCCCTGCGCGCCTCCGTCGCCACCGGCGCCCGCCTCGTGTGGATCCCGCGCCGCGCGGGTGAGCGCGGAGCCGTCGAGGCCGGCGCGCTCCCGGCGCTGCTGCCGGGCGGCCGGCCCGCGACCGATCCCCGCGCGCGTGAGGAGGTCGCCGCCGCCTGGGGCGTCCGCGAACTCCCGCACCGCTACGGCCGCGACACCGGACAGATCCTGGAGGCCGCCGCCGGCGGCGAACTCGCCGCGCTGCTCGTCGCAGGCGTCGAGGTCGTCGACCTGCCGGACCCGGCACGCGCGCGTGAGGCCCTCGACACGGCCTTCGTGGTCTCCCTGGAGCTGCGGCCGAGCGAGGTCACCGAGCGCGCCGACGTGGTCCTGCCGGTCGCGGCCGTCGCCGAGAAGCCCGGCACCTTCCTCAACTGGGAGGGCAGGGCCCGGCTCTTCGAGGCCGCGCTCAAGCCCGAGCAGATGACGAGGCCGCTCGCGCCGAGCGACGCCCGCGTCCTCCACATGCTGGCCGACGCCCTCGACGTCCACCTCGGCCTGCCCGACCTGCGGTCGGCCCGCCGGGAGCTGGACCGGCTCGGCGGCTGGACCGAGGAGCGGGCGACCGAGCCCAGCTCGCCCGGTCAGCCGGCGCCCCGGCCCGGCGAGGGCGAGGCCGTCCTCGCAGGACACCGCCTCCTCCTCGACCTGGGCAGGCTCCAGGAGGGCGACGCCGCCCTGGCCGGCACCCGGCACGCAGCGGTCGCCCGGCTCTCCGCCGCCACCGCCGCCGACACCGGCGTCAAGGACGGCGACGTCCTGGAGGTGACCGGCCCCGCGGGCTCCGTCGCCTTCCCGCTCCAGATCACCGAGATGCCCGACCGCGTCGTCTGGCTCCCGCTGAACTCGAAGGGCCGGGGCGTTCCCTCCGACACCGGCGCCCACCCCGGCGACCTGGTCCGCATCGGCCCGGCGACCTCGCAGGAGGTGCAGGCATGACCCCGAACGTCCTCGCGGCCGAAGACCTGTCCATGTTCGGCACGGACCCCTGGTGGCTCGTGCTGATCAAGGCGGTCTTCTGCTTCGCCTTCCTGATGGTCACCGTGCTCTTCTCCATCGTGTGGGAGCGCAAGGTCGTCGCCTGGATGCAGCTGCGCGTCGGCCCCAACCGGCACGGCCCCTGGGGCATGCTCCAGTCCCTCGCGGACGGCATCAAGCTGATGCTCAAGGAGGACGTGATCGTCAGGAAGGCCGACAAGGTCGTCTACGTCCTCGCCCCGATCGTCGCCGCGATCCCCGCGTTCATGGCGATCGCCGTGATCCCCTTCGGTCCGGCCGGCAACGAGGTCTCGATCTTCGGCCACCGCACGGCGATGCAGCTCACCGACCTGCCGATCGCGATGCTGTACGTCCTCGCGGTCGCCTCCGTCGGCATCTACGGCATCGTCCTCGCCGGCTGGTCCTCCGGCTCCACGTACCCGCTGCTCGGCGGCCTCCGCTCCTGCGCGCAGATGATCTCGTACGAGATCGCCATGGGCGCGGCCTTCGCCTCCGTCTTCCTCTACTCCGGGTCGATGTCGACCTCGAAGATCGTCGAGGCGCAGGCGGACCGCTGGTTCGTGATCCTGCTGCCGGTCTCGTTCATCATCTACATCGTCACGATGGTCGGCGAGACCAACCGCGCCCCCTTCGACATGCCGGAGTCCGAGGGCGACCTCGTCGGCGGCTTCAACACCGAGTACTCGTCCATCAAGTTCGCGATGTTCATGCTCGCCGAGTACGTGAACATGGTGACGGTCTCGGCCGTGTCGGTGACCCTCTTCCTGGGCGGCTGGCGGGCCCCGTACCCGATCTCCACCTTCTGGGAGGGCGCGAACCACGGCTGGTGGCCGATGCTCTGGTTCGTCATCAAGGTGCAGCTGCTGCTGTTCTTCTTCATCTGGCTCCGCGGCACCCTGCCCCGCGTCCGCTACGACCAGCTGATGAAGCTCGGCTGGAAGGTCCTCATCCCGGTCGCCGTGGTCTGGCTGATGCTGGTCGCCACCGTCCGCGCGCTGCGGAACGAGAACATCGCCTTCTCCAACATCGTGCTGTACGTGGCCGGTGCCGTCCTCGCGCTGCTCCTCCTCTCCTTCCTGTACGACGCGTTCCGCGACCGGAAGGCGAAGGAGGCCGCGGCCGGACCCGCCGAGGAGCGGGCCTTCGACCCGATGGCGGGCGGCTTCCCCGTACCGCCCAAGCCCGGACAGTCCCTGCCGCCCGTGCCGCGGCGCAGGCCCCGGCACGAACGGGACCTCGTTGTCAGTGGCGGCCCCGATACTGCTACCGAGAGTGATGAAAGGGGGACGGACGGTGTCTGATTTCCAGAATCCGGTGGCCGGCTTCGGCGTGACCTTCAAGGCCATGTTCAAGAAGCGGCTGACCGAGCAGTACCCGGAGCAGCAGAAGACGACGGCGCCCCGCTTCCACGGCCGGCACCAGCTCAACCGTCACCCCGACGGCCTGGAGAAGTGCGTCGGCTGCGAGCTGTGCGCCTGGGCCTGTCCCGCCGACGCGATCTACGTGGAGGGCGCGGACAACACCGACGAGGAGCGCTACTCGCCGGGCGAGCGGTACGGCCGCGTGTACCAGATCAACTACGCCCGCTGCATCCTGTGCGGACTGTGCATCGAGGCGTGCCCCACGCGCGCGCTGACGATGACCAACGAGTTCGAGCTGGCCGACTCCTCCCGCGAGGCCCTGATCTACACCAAGGAGCAGCTCCTCGCGGGCCTGGAGGAGGAGATGGTCGACACCCCGCACGCGATCTTCCCGGGGATGACCGAGCAGGACTACTACAAGGGCCTGGTCACCGGGGCCGCGCCCGGGACCGTCCGTCAGGTCGCGGTGTCCAAGGGGGAGAAGGGCGAGCCGGAGGGGGCGGACGCATGAGCGCGAACCTCGCGGCGTACACGACGTCCTCCGGTGAGGCCTTCCAGTTCTGGGTCCTCGGCACCGTCGCCGTCGTCGGCGCGCTGTCCACGGTCCTGATGAAGAAGGCCGTGCACTCGGCGCTCTCCCTCGCCGGGACCATGATCGTCCTGGCGGTCTTCTACCTCGCCAACGGCGCGTACTTCCTCGGCATCGTCCAGATCGTCGTCTACACCGGCGCGATCATGATGCTCTTCCTCTTCGTCGTCATGCTGGTCGGCGTCACGGCCGCGGACTCGCTGAAGGAGACCATCAAGGGGCAGCGCTGGTGGGCCGTCGCCTGCGGTCTCGGCTTCGGCATCCTGCTCGCCGCCGGCATCGGCAACGCCTCGCTGACGGAGTTCGCCGGCCTCGGCACGGCCAACAGCGCGCACGGCGGGAACGTCGAGGGCCTCGCCGCCCTCATCTTCACCAAGTACGTCTTCGCCTTCGAGATCACCGGCGCGCTGCTGATCACCGCCGCCGTCGGCGCGATGGTGCTCACCCACCGGGAGCGCACCGAGCGGGCCCGCACCCAGCGCGAGCTCTCCGAGCAGCGCGTGCGCGAGGGCAAGCACGTGCCGCCGCTGCCCGCGCCCGGTGTGTACGCCCGGCACAACGCCGTCGACATCGCCGGTCTGCTGCCCGACGGCACCCCGGCGGAGCTCACCGTCATGGGGACCCTGCGCAAGCGGGGCCAGATCCGGGACGTGTCCCACGAGGCGCTCTCGGACCTCAAGGCCCTGGAGCAGCGCTCGGCGGAGCGCCTGGGCCGCGAAGAGGAGGCTTCCCGGTGAATCCCGTCAACTACCTGTACCTCGCCGCCCTGCTGTTCACCATCGGTGCGGTCGGGGTGCTGATCCGGCGCAACGCGATCGTCCTGTTCATGTGCGTGGAGCTCATGCTCAACGCCTGCAACCTCGCGTTCGTCACCTTCTCCCGCATGCACGGCAACCTCGACGGCCAGATCATCGCCTTCTTCACGATGGTCGTCGCCGCCGCGGAGGTCGTCGTCGGGCTCGCGATCATCGTGTCCGTCTTCCGTGCCCGCCACTCGGCCTCGGTCGACGACGCCAGCCTGATGAAGCTGTGAGGGGCTGACCGTGGAAAATCTCATTGCGCTGCTCATCGGGGCGCCCCTGCTCGGGGCGGCGGTGCTGCTCTGCGGCGGCCGGCGGCTCGACAGGACCGGGCACTGGCTCGGCACGCTCCTCGCGGGCGTGTCCTTCGTGATCGGCCTGGCGCTCTTCGCCGACATGCTCGGCAAGAGCGCCGACGACCGGGCCCTGCACCAGACGCTCTACACCTGGATCCCCGTCGAGGGCTTCCAGGCGGACATGGCCTTCCAGCTCGACCAGCTGTCGATGACCTTCGTCCTGCTGATCACCGGGGTCGGCACGCTCATCCACGTCTACTCCATCGGCTACATGGAGCACGACGAGCGCCGCCGCCGCTTCTTCGGCTACCTCAACCTGTTCGTCGCGGCGATGCTCCTGCTCGTCCTCGCCGACAACTACCTGCTCCTGTACTTCGGCTGGGAGGGCGTCGGCCTCGCCTCGTACCTCCTGATCGGCTTCTGGCAGCACAAGCCCACCGCGGCCACCGCCGCGAAGAAGGCCTTCCTGGTCAACCGGGTCGGCGACATGGGCCTCTCCATCGCCATCATGATCATGTTCACCACCTTCGGCACCTTCGCCTTCGGGCCGGTCCTGGAGGCGAGCGGACAGGCCTCCGAGGGCAAGCTGACCGCGATCGGCCTGATGCTGCTCCTCGCCGCCTGCGGCAAGTCGGCCCAGGTGCCGCTGCAGTCCTGGCTCGGGGACGCGATGGAGGGCCCGACCCCGGTCTCGGCCCTCATCCACGCGGCCACGATGGTGACCGCCGGCGTCTACCTGATCGTCCGCTCCGCCGACATCTTCAACGCCGCGCCGGACGCCCAGCTCGTCGTCACCGTCGTCGGCGCCGTCACGCTCCTCTTCGGTGCGATCGTCGGTTGCGCGAAGGACGACATCAAGAAGGCCCTCGCCGGTTCGACGATGTCGCAGATCGGCTACATGATCCTGGCGGCCGGCCTCGGCCCCATCGGCTACGTCTTCGCGATCATGCACCTGGTCACGCACGGCTTCTTCAAGGCCGGGCTCTTCCTCGGTGCCGGCTCCGTCATGCACGGCATGAACGACGAGGTCGACATGCGGAAGTACGGCGGCCTGCGGAAGTACATGCCGGTCACCTTCGTCACCTTCGGCCTCGGCTACCTCGCGATCATCGGCTTCCCCGGTCTGTCCGGCTTCTTCTCCAAGGACAAGATCATCGAGGCGGCCTTCGCCAAGGGCGGCACCGAGGGCTGGATCCTCGGCGCGGTCACCCTGCTCGGCGCGGCCATCACCGCGTACTACATGACCCGCGTGATGCTGATGACCTTCTTCGGCGAGAAGCGCTGGCAGCCGGCGCCGGACCCGGCGACCGCCCCGGGCGTCGAGCCCGGTGCCGAGGCGGCCCCCGGCGAGATGCCGCACCCGCACGAGTCGCCGAAGTCCATGGTGATCCCGATGGTGCTCCTCGCCGTCGGCTCGGTCGCCGCGGGCGCCTTCTTCGAGTTCGCCGGGTTCGTCGAGTGGCTGGAGCCGGTCACCGGCTTCGCGCACGGCCACTCGCCGATCAGCGCCGGAGCGGTCACCGCCGCCACCGTCGCCGTCATGGTGATCGGCGTCGGCCTCGCGTACCTCCAGTACGGCCGCAGGCCCGTCCCGGTGGTCGCCCCGCGCGGCTCGCTCCTCACCCGGGCCGCCCGCCGCGACCTGCTCCAGGACGACTTCAACCACGCCGTCTTCGTCACCGGCGGCACGCACCTGACCCGCTCGCTGGTCTACGTCGACCACAGCCTGGTCGACGGCGTCGTCAACGGCACCGCGGCCTCCGTCGGCGGACTCTCCGGCCGGCTGCGCAAGCTCCAGAACGGCTACGCCCGCTCGTACGCGGTCTCCATGTTCGGAGGTACGGCGGTGCTGATCGCCGCGACCCTGCTGATGAGGGCGGTGTAACTGTCATGTCCTTCCCGCTCCTTACGGCGACGGCAGCGGTGCCCGCGGTGGGCGCCGTGCTCACCGCGGCCGTGCCCGCCGCCCGGCGCACCGCCGCCAAGTGGCTGGCGCTGCTCGTCTCGCTCGTCACGCTGGCGCTCGCCGCCGTCGTCTGGGCACAGTTCGAGCCCGGCGGCGACCGGTACCAGCTGACCGAGTCCCACTCCTGGATCAAGGACTTCGGCGTCCGGTACGAGCTCGGCGTCGACGGCATCGGGGTGGCGCTCATCGCGCTCACCGCGCTGCTGATCCCGTTCATCGTCCTGGCCGGCTGGCACGACGCCGACCCCTTGGAGACCTCCTCGAAGAGGTGGCGGCCGACGCAGGGCTTCTTCGCCCTGATCCTCATGGTCGAGGCGATGGTGATCCTCTCCTTCGAGGCCACCGACGTCTTCCTCTTCTACATCCTGTTCGAAGCCATGCTCATCCCGATGTACTTCCTCATCGGCGGCTTCGGCGACCGCGCCCACACGGGCTCCGACGAGAACGCGGCGGCCCAGCGCTCGTACGCGGCGGTCAAGTTCCTGCTCTACAACCTCGTCGGCGGCCTGATCATGCTGGCCGCGGTCATCGGGCTCTACGTGGTCGCGGGGAACTTCTCGCTCACCGAGATCGCCGAGGCCCGGGCCAACGGCTCGCTCGACATGGCCACCAACACCGAGCGGCTGCTGTTCCTCGGCTTCTTCTTCGCCTTCGCGGTGAAGGCGCCGCTGTGGCCGCTGCACACCTGGCTGCCGAACGCGATGGGGGAGGCCACCGCCCCGGTCGCCGTCCTCATCACCGCCGTCGTCGACAAGGTCGGCACCTTCGCGATGCTCCGCTTCTGCCTCGGCCTCTTCCCCGAGGCGAGCAAGTGGGCCACCCCCGCGATCGTCGTCCTGGCGCTCATCAGCATCGTCTACGGCGCGCTGCTCGCGGTCGGCCAGCGGGACATCAAGCGCCTGGTCGCCTACGCGTCGATCTCGCACTTCGGCTTCATCATCCTGGGCATCTTCGCGATGACCAGCCAGGGCCAGTCCGGCGCCACGCTCTACATGGTCAACCACGGCATCTCGACCGCCGCGCTGATGCTCGTCGCCGGGTTCCTCATCTCCCGGCGCGGCTCGCGGCTCATCGCCGACTACGGCGGTGTGCAGAAGGTCGCCCCCGTGCTCGCCGGCACCTTCCTGATCGGCGGCCTCGCGACCCTGTCGCTGCCCGGACTCGCCCCGTTCGTCAGCGAGTTCCTCGTCCTGGTCGGCGCCTTCGAGCGCTACCCGGTGGCCGGCGTCATCGCCACCACCGGCATCGTCCTCGCCGCGCTCTACACCCTCGTCCTGTACCAGCGGACGATGACCGGGCCGGTGAAGGAGGAGGTGCGGGCGCTGCCCGACCTGCGGGCGCGCGAGCTGGCCGTGGTCGTGCCGCTGATCGCCGTCCTGATCTTCCTCGGCGTCTTCCCGAAGCCGCTGACGGACGTCGTCAACCCGGCCGTGCAGCACACCATGTCCGACGTCCAGCAGAAGGACCCCCAGCCCCAGATTCAGAACGTGGAGGCGGCCAAGTGAGTTCCATGGCTGTCCACAGCTTGTGGACGACGGCTGCCGGGCCGCTCGACAAGATCCCGGCGCCCCACATCGAGTACACGCAGCTCTCGCCCGTGCTCATCGTGCTCGGCGCCGCGGTCGTCAGCGTCCTCGTCGAGGCCTTCGTGCCCCGCAAGGCCCGCTACCACAGCCAGGTCTTCCTCTCCGTCGCCGCGCTCGCCACCGCCTTCGCCGCCATCGTCGGCCTGGCGGCGGGCGGTTACGGCTCCACCAAGGCCCACATCGCGGCCATGGGCGCCGTCGCCGTCGACGGACCCGCCCTGTTCCTCCAGGGCACCATTCTCCTCGCCTCCATCGTGGCGGTCTTCACCTTCGCCGAGCGCAGGCTCGACCCGGCCGACCACGGCCACAAGGTCGACTCCTTCGCCGCCGAGGCCGCCGCCGTCCCCGGCAGCGAGCACGAGAAGGCCGCCGTCAAGGCGGGCTTCACCACCACCGAGGTCTTCCCGCTCGCGCTCTTCGCGATCTCCGGCATGCTGGTCTTCCCGGCGGCCAACGACCTCCTGACGCTCTTCGTCGCCCTGGAGGTCTTCTCCCTCCCGCTGTACCTGCTCTGCGCCGTCGCCCGCCGCAAGCGGCTGATGTCGCAGGAGGCGGCCGTCAAGTACTTCCTGCTCGGCGCCTTCTCCTCGGCCTTCCTGCTCTTCGGGATCGCCCTGCTCTACGGCTACGCGGGCTCCGTCTCGTACGCGACGATCGCCCGGGTCGTCGACGGCTCGATCGGCGCCGTCGACCCGGCGCTCGCCGACACCATGGGCAACGACGCGCTGCTGCTCATCGGCTTCGCCATGGTCCTCGTGGGGCTCCTCTTCAAGGTCGGCGCCGTGCCGTTCCACATGTGGACCCCGGACGTCTACCAGGGCGCCCCCACCCCGGTCACCGGCTTCATGGCCGCCGCCACCAAGGTCGCCGCCTTCGGCGCCCTGCTCCGCCTGCTCTACGTGGTGCTCCCCGGTCTCACCTGGGACTGGCGGCCGGTCATGTGGGGCGTCGCCATCGTCACCATGCTGGGCGGTGCGATCGTCGCCATCACCCAGACCGACATCAAGCGGCTCCTGGCGTACTCGTCGATCGCGCACGCGGGCTTCCTGCTCGCCGGTGTCATCGCGGCCACCCCGAGCGGGATCTCGTCCGTCCTCTTCTACCTGGGGGCGTACTCCTTCGTGACGATCGGAGCCTTCGCCGTCGTCACCCTGGTCCGGGACGCGGGCGGCGAGGCCACCCACCTGTCCAAGTGGGCCGGACTCGGCCGTCGTTCGCCGCTCGTCGCGGCGGTCTTCGCGGTCTTCCTGCTCGCCTTCGCCGGCATTCCGCTGACCTCCGGCTTCTCCGGGAAGTTCGCGGTCTTCAAGGCGGCGGCGGACGGCGGCGCGGGCGCGCTCGTCGTGGTCGGTGTGATCTCCTCGGCGATCGCCGCGTTCTTCTACATCCGGGTCATCGTGCTCATGTTCTTCAGCGAGCCGAAGGCGGACGGCCCGACGGTCGCCGTGCCCTCGGCCCTGACGAGCCTCACGATCGCCACGGGCGTCGTGGTCACCCTGGTCCTCGGTCTCGCCCCGCAGTACTTCCTGGACCTGGCGAACCAGGCGAGCGTGTTCGTCCGGTAGCACCGGCGGTACGCGTGAAGGGCCCGGCTCGGGGGCGAGCCGGGCCCTTCGACGCG
>NZ_MWIG01000199.1:0-6287 GCF_002156145.1 Streptomyces sp. NRRL B-24572
GCGGAGCGCCTTGCCCTGGGGCCTGGCCTGCCGCTGAGCGTGCGCGGCGAGTACGGCGTAGGTCGGCAGGTCGAGCCGTTCGGGCCGGGGGCCCAGGGCAAGGCGCTCCGCCCCGAGGCGGACGTGAGCGAGGTGCCGTGGTGGCGGGTGCGGGGGCTGCGGCGGGCCGCCGGGGTGCCTCCGGTGCTGGTCGCGTTCGGGTTCTGCGCGGCTGTGGGTGCGGTCGCGCTGACCGGGCCCACGGGGGCGGACGCCCTGAAGCTGGGTGCCGTGGGCGTCCTGGTCCTGGGCGCCCTCGTGTACTCCTGCTACCGGCTGCTGACCGTCGGCCTGCCCGCCGCGCGGATGCTGGCCCGGGCCGCGGTCTCCTACCCGCCCCACCTCCGCCGGTACGTCCTGCTCTTCCACCCCGAGGGCGGCGCGCCCGTCCTCGTGCTGTTCCCGGCGCTCGGCGGCCTGCACGCCCGGCCCGAGGCCGTGCTCGAACTGGTTCGGCCCGGTCCGCGGAAGGATCCGCGCCGCGGGCTTCCGGCCCTGCCCGTCGGCGTCGTCCGCCTGCACGGCTGGCAGGACTTCGCCTGGTACGGCCGGATGCCGTTCGTCGTGCCCTGGATCGGCGGGCGCCCCCTGTGGCCGGCGGGAACGCTCTGGGCGGACGACGGGCGGCCGGAGTTCGCCACGCTCCTGGAGCGGCTCGCCCCGCCGCTGGAGGGCTAGGGGGTGCCCTGCGCGTCCTTGTGGGCGCGCCAGCGGTCCATGATCCCGTTCATCTCGCCGTGCAGGAAGGCGAAGAACTCGGCCGTCTCCGCGATGCGGCGGCCCGCCGTGCTGTCCGTCCCGAGGGTCGCGGCGCCCTCGTCGAGGACCTTCTCCCAGCGGGTCAGGGTCTGGTCGCGGCGGGTGAAGGTCTCGTACCAGAGCTCGTTGTGGAGGACGTACCGCTCGCGGCGCGTGCCGGGGTCGCGCTCGCGGCCGACCATGCCGACCCGGGCGAGGTAGCCGATCGCGCCGGAGACGGCGGCCGGGCTGATCCGGAGCTGTTCGGCGAGTTCGGCCGAGGTCATGGAGGCCGTCTCGGAGGCGAGGAGCGCCGCGAAGACCCGGCTCGCCATGCGCTGCATGCCGGCGGCGGTCATCTCGGCGGCGAAACGTTCCACGAAGCGGGAGACCTCCTCGTCGCCGGTCCCGTCGGCCCCGTCGGTCTTCGTCATCTCGCTCTCACCCATCCTCCGATTTTACGTGGTTCCTTAACTTCACAAATTTGTGAAACTACCGTACGTTCTGAAGCATGACGAAGGCAATCAGCGTCGTCGGACTCCACAAGTCCTTCGGGCGCACCCACGCGCTCGACGGCCTCGACCTCACCGTCGAGACCGGCGAGGTCCACGGCTTCCTCGGCCCCAACGGCGCCGGGAAGTCCACCACCATCCGGGTCCTCCTGGGCCTCCTCCGCGCCGACTCCGGCGCCGCACAGCTCCTCGGCCGCGACCCCTGGGCCGACGCCGTCGAACTGCACCGCCGCATCGCGTACGTCCCCGGCGACGTGACCCTCTGGCGCAACCTGTCCGGTGGCGAGGTCATCGACCTGTACGGACGGCTGCGCGGGGGCGCCGGGCTCGACCGGGCCCGGCGCGCCGAGCTGATCGAGCGCTTCGAGCTCGACCCCACCAAGAAGGGCCGCACCTACTCCAAGGGCAACCGGCAGAAGGTCGCCCTGGTCGCCGCCTTCGCCGCCGACGTCGACCTGCTCGTCCTCGACGAGCCGACCAGCGGCCTCGACCCGCTGATGGAGGAGGTCTTCCAGGACTGCGTGCGGGAGGCCAGCCGGCAGGGGCGGACGGTGCTCCTGTCCTCGCACATCCTCAGCGAGGTCGAGGCGCTCTGCGACCGGATCAGCATCGTCCGCAAGGGCCGCACCGTCGAGTCGGGTTCGCTCGCGGAGCTGCGGCACCTGACCCGCACCAGCGTCACCGCCGAACTCGCCGGACCGCCCAACGGCCTCGCCCAGCTGCCCGGCGTCCACGGCTTCGACGCGCAGGGCGGCCGCGTGAAGTTCCAGGTCGACACCGACAAGCTCGACGCCGTCCTCCGCTCCCTGACCGCCTCGGGCGTACGGAGCCTGACCTCCACCCCGCCCACCCTGGAGGAGCTCTTCCTCCGGCACTACACGGACGAGCGCTCCACGGACGAGGTGGCGTCATGAACCTCGCCGGCACCGGCGTCCTCACGCGGCTCGCGCTGCGCCGCGACCGGGTGATGCTCCCCGTCTGGGCGCTCGTCACCGGCGGCCTGGTCGCGAGCGGCGCCGACTCCCTGGAGGGTCTTTACGGCACGGCCGCCGAGCGGGCCGAGCTCGCCGCCTCCATGACCGCCAACAGCTCGATGCGCGCCATGTACGGGCCGGTCTTCGGCGACTCCCTCGGCGGGCTCGTCGCCTGGCGCTTCGGCACCTTCGGCGCGGTCCTCGCCGCCGTCGCGAGCCTGATCGTGGTGGTCCGGCACACCCGCGAGGAGGAGGAGACGGGCCGTCAGGAGATGCTGTCCGCAGGGGCGGTGGGGCGCAGGGCCCCGCTGACGGCGGCACTCCTCGCCGCGCTCACCCTCAACACGGCCGTCGCCCTCGTCGTCACCGGCGGCCTCGCCGGCCAGGGTGCGGCCGGGGCGCTCGCCCTCGGTCTGGCGATCGGCGGCACCGGCATGGTCTTCGCGACGGCGGCCGCGCTCGCCGCCCAGCTCACGGAGAGCGCGCGGCTCGCGAAGGGCCTGACGGCCGCCGTCCTGGGCCTGGCGTTCGTCCTGCGGGCGGCGGGGGACGCCGGTACGGCCGACGGTTCGTCCGTCCTCACGTGGCTCTCGCCGGTCGGCTGGGCCGAACACGTCCGCGCCTTCGCCGGCGAGCGCTGGTGGGTGCTGCTCCTGCTCCTCGCGGCCGTCCTGGTGCAGACGGCGGCGGCGTACGCGCTGACCGCCCGCCGCGACGTCGGAGCGAGCTTCCTGGCGACCCGGCCGGGACCGGCGGAGGGGCGGCTCGCGTCGGCCGGGGCGCTCGCGTGGCGGCTCCAGCGCGGCACGCTCCTCGGCTGGTCGCTCGGCTTCCTGCTCGGCGGGCTCGTCTTCGGCGGGATGGTCGAGGGCGCGGCCGACATCGTCGGCGACAACGAACGGGCCCGGGAGATCTTCGAGCGGATGGGCGGCCAGAGCGCCCTGACCGACGCCTTCCTCGCCACGATGGTGTCCCTCTTCGGGATGCTCGCGGCGCTGTACGCAGTCGGTTCCGTGCTGCGGCCGGGCACCGAGGAAACCTCGGGCCGGGCCGAACCGCTCCTCGCGAGCTCGCTCGGCCGGCTCCGCTGGGCCGCCGGGCACCTGGTGATCGCCTTCGCCGGCTCCGCCCTGATCCTGACCCTCGCCGGACTCGGCCTGGCCCTCTCGTACGGGCACGACCTCGGCCCGGTCCTGGGCGCCGCGCTCGCCCAGCTCCCCGCCGTGTGGACGCTCGCCGGGCTCGCGGTGCTGCTCTGGGGCGCGGCCCCGAAGGCCGCGACCGCCGCGTGGGGCGTGGCCGGGCTCTGCCTGGCCCTCGGCTGGATCGGCCCGGCGCTCGGCCTGCCGCAGGCCGTCCTGAACCTCTCCCCCTTCGGTCACCTGCCGAAGCTGCCGGGCGGCCAGGAGATGACCTGGACCCCGCTCCTGGCCCTGACGGCCCTGGCGGCGGCCCTGACGGCGGCGGGGCTCGCGGGGCTGCGGCGGCGGGACGTGCTGACCTGAGGCCCCTGTGCGCCTCAGGCCCGCGACGCGGGCATGAGCGTGCGCGCCAGCACCTCCAGCGCCTCCGTGACCTCCCGGAGGCGCTGCGGGTCGTCGGACCCCAGCGCGGCGGCGAGCGCACCTTCGATCCGGGTGGCCCGCACCTCCGCCACCCGCTCGGACGCCTCCGCGGCGGGGCGCACGAGCACCCGGCGCCGGTCGGCGGGGTCCGGCACGGCCACCACCGAGCCGGCCTCCTTCAACCTGGCCACGGCCGTGGACACCTGGCTCTGCGGCAGCCCGGTCCGTGCGGCGATCTCGCCGACGGCGCTGTCGGGGTGGGCGGCGATGTCACCGGCGACGATCAGCACCAGCCGGGCGCTGCCGGCGTACCGGCCCTCGCCGCCGGGGGGCTCGGGCAGCGCGTCCTCGCCGATCTTCATCAGGACGCGGCCCAGGAGGAACAGTTCGGCTCCATTCACCCCGTCAACATACATCGAACTCGATTCATCCAATCTGATTCATCGGGATTGATGTATCGAGTTGGATGGAATAACGTCGATGAGGAGGACGAGGGGGCGCGACGCCCTCCGCACACGAAGGGGGAGACTCATGACCACGACGACCACGACGACCACGACCGAGGGCACGCTCGACGTTCCGGGGGCGGTCCTGCACTACCAGGTCCGGGGCGCCGGTCCGACACTGCTGATCTCGCAGAGCGGCGAGGGCGACGCCGACCGCAGCACCGACCTCGTCGCCCGGCTGACCGACTCCTACCGCGTGATCACCTACGACCGTCGCGGCCTCTCCCGCAGCCGGCTCGACGCCCCGGAGCGGGGAGCGACGCTGGTCGAGCACGCCGACGACGTCCAGCGCCTCCTCGTCACCCTCACCGACGGGCCCGCCCTCATGCTCGGCTGCAGCATGGGAGCCGTCATCGGGCTGCACGCGGCCGTGCGCCACCCTGGGCTGATCCGCACGCTCGTGGCCCACGAGCCCGTCGCCCCGCGCCTCCTGCCCGCCGAGGAGCGCACGCGCCACGAGCAGGAGCTCACCGCCCTCCAGGACCTGTACCGCCGGGAAGGCCTCTCCGTCGTCCTGCCGGAGATCGCCCGGACCCTGGGCATAGACCCCACCGGCACCGACGCCGAGCCCGGCCTGACGCCCCAGCCGATGAACGCCCTGCGCGTCGCCAACTTCGACCACTTCATCCGCCACGACTTCACGGCGATCGTCCACGACACGCTGGACCCCGCCGCGCTGGCGCACACCGGCACGCGCATCGTCCCCGCCGTCGGCCGCACCACCCCGCGCACCGTCTTCGACCGCCGGTGCGCGGCCTCGCTGGCCGAGCTCGTCGGCGAGGAGCCGGCGGAGTTCCCCGGCGGACACAACGGCAACACCAGCCACCCGGAGGCGTACGCGACCCGCCTCCGCCAGGTCCTGGCGGAGGCATGCTGAGCCGAAGGGCCGGGTCACAGCTCCACGAGCAGCTCCTCGAAGCCCCGGATGACGTACCCCGGCTTCCACACCGGTTCGGCGGCGAGCCTCAGACCCGGCGCCTGCCGCAGCAGCTCGCCGAAGACGGCGGTCAGTTCGAGGCGGGCGAGCGGGGCCCCGAGGCAGTAGTGGATGCCGGCGCCGAAGGTGATGTGCGGGTTGTCGGCCCGTTCGAGGTCGAGGACGTCGGCGGTGGGGCCGAAGCGGGCGGGGTCGCGGTTGGCGGAGCCGAAGAGGAGGGCGACCTCGGAGCCGCGCGGGATGGTGACGCCGCCGAGCTCGATGTCGTCGAGGACCCAGCGCTCGAACATCTGGAGCGGGGTGTCGTAGCGCAGCAGCTCCTCCACAGCTGTGGACAACTTTTCGGGATCCGGCCGGACGTCCTGCTCGAGCAGCGTCCACCAGCCGTTGACCGTGGTGTTGACGGTGGCCTCGTGGCCCGCGTTGAGGAGCAGGACGCAGGTGGAGATCATCTCCTGTTCCGTCAGCTCCTCCACCGCGATCAGGGACGAGATCAGGTCCTCCCCCGGGCTCTTCCGCCGCCGCGCGATCAACTCCCGCAGATAGTCCGAGAACTCGACCGAGGCCTCGACCGCCCGCCGGGCCGTCTCCTCCGAGGGGTTCAGCTCGAACATCCCGCAGATCGCCGCCGACCAGGGCCGCAGCCGCCCCCGTTCCTCGTCCTCCGCCGGAACGCCGAGCATCTCGGCGATCACCGCGACCGGCAGCGGCTCGGCGACCCGCGCGAGCAGATCGCCGCCGCCGTCGGCGACCAGTCCCCCGACCAGGTCCGCGGCCAGCCTCCGTACCGTCGGCGCCAGGTTCTCCACCGTCCTCGGTGTGAACGCCTTCGAGACGAGCCGCCGGATCCGGGTGTGGTCGGGCGCCTCCAGATCGAGCAGCCCGTGGTCGTTGAGCGTGTGGAAGGGCTCGTGCGGATGGCGTTCACAGCGAGGACGGTGGAGAACCTCGCGCCGACGGTACGGACGCTGGCCGCGGACCTGGTCGGGGGACTGGAGGCCGACGGCGTCGGCGAT
>NZ_MWIG01000002.1:0-15037 GCF_002156145.1 Streptomyces sp. NRRL B-24572
ACGTCCTGGCCGCCCTGGGCCTCGCGATCACCGCCGGGGAGTACCCGCCGGGCACCGTGCTGCGCACCGACGAGCTCGCCCAGCGCTTCGACGTCTCCCGGACCGTCGTCCGCGAGGTCGTCCGGGTCCTGGAGTCCATGCACCTCGTCGAGTCCCGCCGCCGCGTCGGCGTGACCGTGCTCCCCACGGCCAGCTGGAACGTGTACGACCCCCAGGTCATCCGCTGGCGGCTCGCCGGCGCCGACCGCCCCCGCCAGCTCCGCTCCCTCACCGTGCTCCGCTCGGCCGTCGAACCGGTCGCCGCGGGCCTGGCCGCGCTGAACGCCACCCCCGAGCAGTGCCGCGAACTCACCGAGCAGGCCCTCGGCATGGTCGCCACCTCGCGCGGCAGGCGCCTGGAGGAGTACCTCGTCCACGACATCGCCTTCCACCGGGTCGTGCTGGGCGCCTCCGGGAACGAGATGTTCGCCCGCCTCGGCGACGTCGTCGCCGAGGTCCTCGCCGGCCGCACCCACCACCACGTGATGTTCGAGGACCCCGACCCGGCCGCCGTCACCCTCCACGTCCAGGTCGCCGAGGCCGTACGGGAGCGGGACGCGGCCCGCGCGGAGGAGCTCACCCGGCAGATCGCGGTCGGCGCCCTCCAGGAGCTGGACGTCCTCGCGCCTTAGTTCACCCGGGTGTTACCCGCCCGTAAGCTCTGAATTAGCTCAAATAAGGGCGTTCAGTGACATGCGTCACAGTCAGTCGGGTGTCGTTGCCGTGAGTATGTGCGCTGGCCGTGCCGGGGACACCCCCCGCTCAGGTACGGCCGGGTACCGCACCATCCCCCTCACGAAGGCGAACAACTCCATGACTGACCGCGTCACCGCGGCCGAGCCGCTGTCCGCCGCTCCGGCGAACCCGGCCGCCCCCCACGTCGACGCAGGCGACGCCGGGTACCGCAAGGACCTCAAGTCCCGGCACATCAACATGATCGCCATCGGCGGCGCCATCGGCACCGGCCTCTTCCTGGGCGCCGGCGGCCGCATGTCCCAGGCGGGCCCGTCCCTCTTCATCGCGTACGCCGTCTGCGGCGTCTTCGCCTTCTTCGTGGTGCGCGCCCTCGGCGAGCTGGTGCTCTACCGCCCCTCCTCCGGCGCCTTCGTCTCCTACGCCCGTGAGTTCATGGGCGAGAAGGGCGCCTACACGGCCGGCTGGCTGTACTTCCTCAACTGGTCGACCACCGCCGTCGCCGACATCACCGCGGCCGCCACCTACGCCCACTTCTGGGCCATGTTCAGCGACGTCCCGCAGTGGGTCCTCGCCCTGATCGCCCTCGCGGTCGTCCTCACCGCCAACCTCATCTCCGTGAAGTACTTCGGCGAGATGGAGTTCTGGTTCGCGATCATCAAGGTCGCCGCCCTGGTCGCCTTCATGCTCGTCGGCATCTTCCTCGTCGTCACCTCGCACGACGTCGGCGGCCACACCCCGGGCCTCGCCAACATCACCGACAACGGCGGCATCTTCCCCAACGGCATGATGCCGATGCTGCTGCTCATCCAGGGCGTCGTCTTCGCCTACGCCTCCGTCGAGCTCTGCGGCGTCGCCGCCGGCGAGACCGAGAACCCCGAGAAGATCATGCCGAAGGCGATCAACTCGATCATGTGGCGCGTGGGCCTCTTCTACGTCGGCTCCGTGGTCCTGCTCGCGCTGATCCTCCCGTACACCGCGTACTCCGGTGACCAGAGCCCCTTCGTCACCGTCTTCGACAAGCTGGGCATCCCCGGCGCCGCCGGCGTGATGAACCTCGTCGTCCTCACCGCCGCCCTCTCCAGCCTCAACTCGGGCCTCTACTCCACCGGCCGCATCCTGCGCTCCATGTCGCTGTCCGGCTCCGCGCCCAAGTTCACCGGCGTCATGAACAAGGGCGGCGTCCCCTACGGCGGCATCCTGCTCACCGCGGGCTTCGGCGTCGCCGGCGTCTTCCTCAACTACGTCATGCCCGGCGAGGCCTTCGAGCTGGTCCTCAACTTCGCCTCCATCGGCATCATCGGCACCTGGGCCATGATCATGATCTGCTCGCTGCTCTTCGTGCGCCGCGCCGAGCAGGGCAAGGTCACCCGCCCCGGCTACCAGCTGCCCTGGGCCCCGTACACCCAGATCGTGACCCTGGGCTTCCTCGCGGCCGTCCTCGTCCTGATGTGGATGGACGGCGGCATCAGCCGCACCACCGTGAACTGCCTGCCGCTCATCGCGGCCGCGCTCACCGGCGGCTGGTTCCTGGTCCGCCGCCGGGTCCGCGAGACCTCCGCGGCCCAGCAGGGCTGACGACTCCCCCACGGGAGGCGGCGGGACCCCCACAGGCACGGCCTGCGGGGGTCTCGCCTTTTGTCAGGAGATAGTGGTACGCAAGAGCCTTACAAGATCCGGTCGGAGGAAGGGAAGTTCGCGATGCCGCAGCACGTCCAGGGGGTCATCGCCCCCGGCAAGAACGAGCCGGTACGGGTCGAGACGATCGTCATCCCCGATCCCGGCCCCGGCGAGGCCGTCGTGAAGATCCAGGCCTGCGGCGTCTGCCACACCGATCTCCACTACAAGCAGGGCGCGATCAACGACGAGTTCCCCTTCCTGCTCGGCCACGAGGCCGCCGGAGTCGTCGAGTCCGTCGGCGAGGGCGTCACCGACGTCACCCCCGGCGACTTCGTGATCCTCAACTGGCGCGCCGTCTGCGGCACCTGCCGCGCCTGTACGCGGGGCCGCCCCTGGTACTGCTTCGCCACCCACAACGCGAAGCAGAAGATGACGCTCCTCGACGGCACGGAGCTCTCCCCGGCCCTCGGCATCGGCGCCTTCGCCGAGAAGACCCTCGTCGCCGCAGGACAGTGCACCAAGGTCGACCCCTCCGTCGCCCCCGAGGTCGCGGGCCTCCTCGGCTGCGGCGTGATGGCCGGCATCGGCGCCGCGATCAACACCGGGAACGTCGGCCGCGGCGACACCGTCGCCGTCATCGGCTGCGGCGGCGTCGGCGACGCGGCCGTCGTCGGCTCCCGCCTCGCCGGAGCCGCGAAGATCATCGCCGTCGACATCGACGACCGGAAGCTGGACAAGGCCCGCGAGATGGGCGCCACCCACACGGTCAACTCCCGCACCTCCGACGCCGTCGAGGCGATCCGCGAGCTCACCGGAGGCTTCGGCGCCGACGTCGTCATCGAGGCCGTCGGCCGCCCGGAGACGTACGAGCAGGCCTTCTACGCCCGCGACCTCGCCGGCACGGTCGTCCTCGTCGGCGTCCCCAGCCCCGAGATGAAGCTGGAACTCCCCCTCCTCGACGTCTTCGGCCGCGGCGGCGCGCTGAAGTCCTCCTGGTACGGGGACTGCCTGCCGTCCCGCGACTTCCCGATGCTCATCGACCTGCACCAGCAGGGCCGCATCGACCTCGCCGCCTTCGTCACCGAGACCATCGGCCTCGGCGACGTCGAGAAGGCCTTCGCCCGCATGCACGAGGGCGACGTCCTGCGCTCGGTGGTGGTCCTCTGATGGCGGCCCGCATCGACCACCTCGTCACCTCCGGCACCTTCAGCCTCGACGGCGGCACCTGGGACGTCGACAACAACGTGTGGATCGTCGGCGACGACACCGAGGCCCTCGTCATCGACGCCGCCCACGACGCCGGGGCGATCCTCGCCGCACTCGACGGCCGCGCCCTGCGCGCCATCGTCTGCACCCACGCCCACGACGACCACATCGACGCCGCCCCGGCCCTCGCGGCCGCCACCGGCGCCCGCATCCTGCTCCATCCGGCCGACCAGCCGCTGTGGAAGCTCACCCATCCCGACCACAGCCCGGACGGCGAGCTCGCCGACGGCCAGGTCCTGACCATCGCCGGCACGGACCTCACGGTCCTCCACACCCCGGGGCACGCCCCCGGAGCGGTCTCCCTGTACGCCCCCGACCTGGGCACGGTCTTCACCGGCGACACCCTCTTCCAGGGCGGCCCCGGCGCGACGGGCCGGTCCTACTCGGACTTCCCGACGATCGTCGACTCGATCCGCGAGAAGCTCCTCACCCTGCCGCCTGAGACGGTCGTCCGCACCGGCCACGGCGACCCCACCACGATCGGCGCGGAAGCCCCGCACCTCCAGGAGTGGATCAACCGAGGCCACTGAGCCGCAGCCGGCTCTCGAAGCGCATCTCGTCGCCCGTGAACGGGTCGGTGAACTCCAGCGTCCGCGCGAGCAGTCGCAGCGGACGCGCGAAGTCCTCCGGCCCGTCCTCACGGACCACCGGATAGACCGGATCGTCCAGGATCGGCAGCCCCAGGCCGTTCATGTGCACCCGCAGCTGATGGGTCCGCCCGGTCACGGGCAGCAGCCGGTACCGCCCGAGCCCTCCCGCGTGCTCCACCAGCTCGATCCGGCTCTCGGCGTTCGGCTCGCCCGGCACCTCCCGGGCGGCCATCACCCCGCGCTCCTTCTCGATCCGGCTCCGCACGGTCACCGGCAGCTCCACCGCCGGGTCGTACGGCGCCACCGCCTCGTACTCCTTGCGCACGGCCCGGTCCCGGAACAGCGTCTGGTACGCCCCCCGGTCCTCCTCCCGTACGACGAACAGCACGAGCCCCGCCGTCAGCCGGTCGAGCCGGTGCGCGGGCTGGAGGCGCCCAAGCCCCAGGTCACGCCGCAGCCGGGCGAGCGCGGTCTCCGTCACATGCCGTCCCCGGGGCATCGTGGCGAGGAAGTGCGGCTTGTCCACGACCACGATCCGCTCGTCGCGGTGCACGACCCCGATCGCGAAGGGCACCGGCGTCTCGGCGGGAAAGTCCCGGTGGAACCAGAGGTACCGCCCCGCGGTGTACGGCTCGTCCCCGCCGACGGGACCGTCCGTCCCCACGAAACGCCCGCCGAGCAGCATCTCCTCGACCCGCCCGGCGCCGACGGCGGCCCCGTACCGGTCGACCAGGTACTCCCCGACGCTCGCCCAGCCCTTCCCGGGGTCCTCCGGCAGCCGCACCCGCACGGGATCGATCCCGTCCCGCTGGGGGAGGGGCGAAGAGGGGCCCTTGGATCTGCGTCGCACCGGTCCTACCGCCGTGAGTCCTGCTGCCGCAACAAGAAAGACCCCACATGATGTGGGGTCTTTCGATGGTGTCCGAGGGGGGACTTGAACCCCCACGCCCGATAAAGGGCACTAGCACCTCAAGCTAGCGCGTCTGCCATTCCGCCACCCGGACAAGGTGTCTGTCTTCTTGGCCGCTGGGCCCTTCCGACGAGGAAAACCATAGCAAACATTCGGAGTGGTCGATCACCACCCCTGTTCGGCCCCCGTCATGTGACAGCCGCATGTCGGCCGACGGGCGCTCTTGGGCACCGAGGGGGCCGCGCGGGAGGATGGGTGGGATCACAAGGAACCACGTGGGGCACGTAGTGGGAGGAAGCAGCGTGAGCGAGTCGAACACGGCGCGGGGCATCACCGGCGAGGACGAGGTCGTCGACCTCTGTCGCGACCTCATCCGCATCGACACCAGCAACTACGGCGACCACTCCGGTCCCGGAGAGCGGGCGGCGGCCGAGTACGTCGCCGAGAAGCTCGCGGAGGTCGGACTCGAGCCGAAGATCATCGAATCGCACAAGGGGCGGGCCTCCACCGTCGCCCGGATCGAGGGCGAGGACCCGTCGCGTCCGGCCCTGCTCATCCACGGCCACACCGACGTCGTCCCGGCCAACGCCGAGGACTGGACCCACCACCCCTTCTCGGGCGAGGTCGCCGACGGCTGCGTCTGGGGCCGCGGGGCCGTCGACATGAAGGACATGGACGCGATGACCCTCGCGGTCGTCCGGGACCGGCTGCGCAGCGGCCGCAAGCCCCCGCGCGACATCGTCCTCGCCTTCCTCGCCGACGAGGAGGCCGGCGGCACCTACGGCGCCCGGCACCTGGTCGACAAGCACCGTGACCTCTTCGACGGGGTCACGGAGGCGATCGGCGAGGTCGGCGGCTTCTCCTTCACCGTCAACGAGAACCTGCGGCTCTACCTGGTCGAGACGGCCCAGAAGGGCATGCACTGGATGCGCCTCACCGTCGAGGGCACGGCGGGCCACGGCTCGATGACGAACAACGACAACGCCATCACGGAGCTGTGCGAGGCCGTGGGCCGCCTCGGCCGCCACGAGTGGCCGGTGAGGGTCACCAAGACCGTCCGCTCCTTCCTGGACGAGCTCTCGGACGCCCTGGGCACCCCGCTCGACCCCGAGGACATGGACGGCACCCTCGCCAAGCTCGGCGGCATCGCCAAGATGGTCGGCGCCACCCTCCGCAACTCGGCCGCCCCGACGATGCTCGGCGCCGGCTACAAGGTGAACGTGATCCCCGGCCAGGCCACGGCGCACGTCGACGGCCGCTTCCTGCCCGGGTACGAGCAGGAGTTCCTGGCCGACCTCGACCGGATCCTCGGCCCCCGCGTGAAGCGCGAGGACGTGCACGGCGACAAGGCCCTGGAGACCAGCTTCGACGGCGCCCTGGTGGACGCCATGCAGCTGGCCCTGCGCGCCGAGGACCCGATCGCCCGCGCCGTGCCGTACATGCTCTCCGGCGGCACCGACGCCAAGTCCTTCGACGACCTCGGCATCCGCTGCTTCGGGTTCGCGCCGCTCCAGCTGCCGCCGGAGCTCGACTTCGCCGGCATGTTCCACGGCGTGGACGAGCGCGTTCCGGTGGACGGCCTCAAGTTCGGCGTCCGGGTCCTGGACCGTTTCCTCGACGCCTGCTGAATTCGCCAGTGTGTTTGTATGTGACCGGAAAGAGTGAATGAACTCGGGCGCTCGTAGCTCCCACCATTCCCCCTCGTTACAGGTGGTGCGGTCCGCGGCTGGGGCCGCATTGCCAACTAGGAGGAATAATGATCAAGAAGGTCGTCGCTGCTGCGGCTGCCACCGGCGGTCTCGTTCTCGCGGGTGCGGGCATGGCCGTTGCCGACGCGGGTGCCCAGGGTGCGGCCATCGGTTCCCCCGGTGTCCTCTCGGGCAACGTCGTCCAGGTGCCGGTTCACGTTCCCGTGAACCTGTGCGGCAACACGGTCTCCGTGATCGGCCTGCTGAACCCCGCCTTCGGCAACACCTGCGTCAACGCCTGACGTTGTGCCTCGCCCCGTGAGGGTGTGAGCCGGTCCGGCCCCGGAGTGCGTGCCATGCACTCCGGGGCCGGTGGCCATTTCCGCCCCGGGCCGTCAGCCCGGTGGCACTCTTTCGAAGCCGAGCAGGCAGGGAACAAGCTATGCGACAGGTCACGCGCAAGGGCCTCATCACCGTCGCGGCCGCCGGAGGCGTTTTCGCCGCCGTCGGCGGCGGATATGCGCACGCCGATTCCGGCGCGTACGGTACGGCCACGAATTCCCCGGGCGTCGCGTCCGGAAATTCCGTCCAGGTCCCGGTGCACGTGCCGGTGAACGCCTGCGGAAACACCGTCAATGTCGTCGGACTGCTCAATCCGGCATTCGGCAACAAATGCGCCAACACCTCTCCGTCCGGTGGCGGCTCCTCCGCCGGTGCGCACACCGGTGACTCCCCGGGCGTGGGCTCCGGCAACAACGTCCAGGTGCCGGTCGACGTGCCGGTGAACGTCTGTGGCAACAACGTCACGGGCGTCGGCCTGGGCAACGCCGTCATGGGCAACGACTGCGCGAACGAGGGAGGGGACACGGGCTACGGGGAGGAAGGGCCGGGCACCCCGGGTACGCCTGGGACCCCCGGTACTCCGGGTACGCCTGGGACCCCCGGTACTCCGGGTACGCCTGGTACCCCCGGGACTCCCGGCACGCCTGGTACCCCTGGCACCCCGGGTACGCCTGGGACGCCCGGCACACCTGGGACGCCCGGCACCCCCGGGACGCCTGGCCACCCCGGTACCCCCGGCCACCCCGGCAACGAGGGCGGGCCGAACACCCCCGGTACCCAGATCGTCACTCCGCCGCGGGCCGTCGAGGAGCTCGCCGAGACCGGCTCCGGTTCGCTCGGCGTGATCCTCCCCGCCGGTGCCGGGATGCTGCTGGCCGGCTCGCTGATCTACCGCCGAGCCCGCGGCGCCGCCTGAGCCCGTAGCGCGGTCACGCACCACGCACAGGGGCCCCGCACACCGCGGGGCCCCTTCTCGTTGTCCGTTTCTCGCTACCAGGTCGCGCGGATCTGGCGGATGATCCGCCGCTTCAGCCGCACCCGGCGGCTCCCGTCCCGGTGCAGGCTCAGACGGTCCAACTCCCAGTGTCCGTACTCGGCATGGTCGGTCAGGAGCCGCGTGGCCTCCTTGCGGGAGACACCGCGCGGCACGTACACGTCGACGAATTCGTATTCCGGCATCGCATCTATTGTGCGGGCACGGGCCCGGTACGGATAGCGTCTGTCTCATGTCTGATGCTGCGCAGCCCACCGCTGCCGAGGTACGTGCCGCCGCCGAGGCGGTCAAGACCGCACTGGACCGTCACCTCGCGGCGGTCGAACGCCGCACGGGAGACGACGACACGGCCGTCTACGAAGCCTTCAACGCCCTCGCCGCGGCGGCCGAGGCGTACGACGAACTCCTCTACGACCGCTACGACGAGGTCACCCCCTTCGAGATCCCCGGAGCCGACGGCAACCTGCCGCCGTACGCCGGACCTGACGAACCTCACGCCCTCAGCCTCCTGATCCGCCGCGACTACGCCGTGGCGGAACCGCAACGCCTGCTCGCCCAGGCCCGCCGCGTCGCCGAGCTCGACGGCGACGCGGACACCGCGGTGATCGCCAAGGCCGGCGTCTCGCCGCTCGCCGCGCTCGGCGTGCTCTTCGGCGAGTACGAACCGGACGAGATCGCCTCCCGGCACAAGGAGTTCGGCCTGGAGGAGGGCGACTCCACGCTCTGGGTCACCGCCGCCGAGGAGCTCCCGGAACCGGGGGAGTGGCTGAACGCCCCCTTCGACCACGCCGACCCCGAGCGGATCGTGTGCCGCTTCGACGTCAGCTCCGTCTTCGACGAGGACGAGGAGGACGAGGACCAGCCCGTGGAGGCGGCGGCCCGCGGCGCGGACGCCTGACAGTCTCCTGCCGGACGGAAGGGGGCCGGGACGCAGTGTGCGGTGTCCCGGCCCTCCGCCGTTCTTTCCCGTGGCCGCCTATGCCTCGTCGGCGGCCAGCAGGCCCTCCAGGAGCGGCCGCAGCCGCGTCGTACGCTCCGGGGCCACGCCCTCGGCCACCGCGCGGGCCAGCGCCTGGTCCACACCGTGCACGACCGACAGGTGCCGCTCCGCGCGGCCGAAGGCCGTGTACACCCACGCCCGGCTCAGGCCTCCCGCCGCGTCCCCGGGCAGCACCACGACCACGGCGGGCCAGCGGGCCCCGGCCGCCTGGTGCGCGGTGAGCGCCCAGCCGTGCCGCAGCGCCGTGCCCACCTGCTCCTTCGGTACGAGGAGCTCGTCGTCCCCGCAGCGCAGGCGCAGCCCGTCGGCGTCGGCCGAGAGGACCGTGCCCGTCACCGTGCGCCCCGGCACGGGCGCGTACGCCACCCGGTCCCCGGGGTCGTAGCCCCCGAACCGGCCCGGCCCGGGGTTGAGCCGCTGCTTGAGGGCGGCGTTCAGCGCGCGCGTACCGGCCGAGCCGCCGTGGCCGACCGTGACGACCTGCGTCCGCTCGGACGGCACCCCGATCGCCCGGGGCACCGAGTCCGCCACCAGCTGGACCGTGCGGTGCACGGCCTCGCCCGCGTCCCGCACCGGGACGATCACGACCTCCTTGCCGGGGGCCTCGACCTGGTTCAGCTCGCCGACGCCGATGCCCGACACCAGCTCGCCGAGCGGCCCGGGGTCGGGGACGCGCGAGGCGATCCTCGGGCACACCCGGGCCGCGAGCACGTCCGCGAACACCCGGCCCGCGCCCGGCGCGCCGAGCACCTCCGGGTCGCCGCTGAGCACGAGCCGGCAGCCGTCCGGCAGCGACTCCACGAGCATCGCGCCGGTCTCCACGTCCAGCTGCGGCGCGTCGAGGACCACGAGCAGGTCCAGGGCGAAGGCGCCCTCCTCGTCCCGGCCGGGACCGGCGGCCCCGGACAGCAGGGCGGCGACCGTCACGGCGTCCGCCCCTGCGGCGCGGCGGCCGCCGTCCGCGTGGACGGCCACCAGGGTGCGCAGCCCGCGCTCCCGGGCCGCCGCCGCGAGCGCCACCGGCTCGGCGCGGGAGGCCTCGCCGCCCGTGTGCAGGACGAGGCCGTGCGCACCGACGGCGCGCTCCAGCTCGCCGCCCTCCCAGGCGTCGGCCTTCGCCGTCCTGACCAGCCGGGCGAGCCCGTCCGCGAGGCTCTCCTCCGCCAGCGCGTACCGGTCGAGCCCGAGCAGTACGGGAGTGGCGGGCGCGGCCGTCTCCTCCTCGACGACGTCCTCGTCGCCGTCGGGCTCCTCCTCGGTCTCCTCCTGGAAGAGGAGGACCGCGCCCTCGGAGACCGCCGTCTCGACGGCCTGCTCCGGGTCGGGGACCGCGTGCCCGGCGAGTCCGGCGCGCACGGCCTGGATCTCCAGGGCCGTGTGCCCCTGGAGGGCGGCCCGCTCCAGGAGCCACACGGTCAGGGCGACCGTGCGGCGCGGGTCGCCGGGGCCGCACGCGGAGCCGAGGAGCGCCCGCGCGAAACCGTCGGCCTGCTCCGGCCGGACCCCGGACACCGCGAGCAGCTGCCACGGGTCCTCGCGCAGTGCCGTGGCCGCGCCCTCGCCGAGCGCGGCGGCGACCTGGCCGGCCAGCGCCTCCGGGGCGCCGCCCTCGGCGAGGACCTCGCGGACGGCGGCGGTGGTGCCGGGCGCCGGAGCGGTCGGCCGCTCGGGTGCGGGGGGCCGCACGGTCACGACGGCGGGTGCTGCCTCGGCGTCGGGGCGTCGGGGCGCGGGTGCTTCGTAGAACGTACTGCCGGAGGCGGTGCCGCCCTCCACGGCCCGGACGGCCGCGAGGAGGTCGGCTGCGGTGCCGCTCAGCTTGGCGCCACTCGCCACCGGCCCGCTCTTCTCGGCCTTCCGCGCCTCGATCTTCGCCCGCAACTCCCGCTGCGCGGCAAGCTCGGCCTGAGCGTCGCTCAACTCGGGCGCGTCGGCTCCGCCGCCGGATCCCGCCTCTTCGCCGGAGCCCGGCCCTTCGGCCGGAGTCGGCCCTCCGGCCGAGGCCGACTCCTCGCCGGAGCCCGGTTCTTCGTCTGCCTCCGGCTCGTCGGCCGAACCCGGCTCGTCGGCCGAACCCGGCTCCTCGGCCGTCCCCGAGTCGTCGGCCGGCTCCTCGGCCGCCCCCGGTGCGTCGTCGGCCGTCCCCGGCCCCGTGGTCGGCTCCTCGGGTGCGTCAGGTGCCGGGGCCCCGGGGGCCTCCCGCAGGTCCTCGGCAGGGGCCACGGCCTCGGGCGCGGTCTCCCCGGAAGGCTCGGTCACAAGGTGCTCCAGTCGTGATCCGGATAGCGGTGCACGGGCGCCGACACATCGTCCAGCGCCCGACAGATCTCGTCAGGAAGACTAAGGGCCTCCACTGACAACGCGGCCGTGAGCTGGCGCGCCGTGCGCGCGCCGACGATCGGGGCCGTCACTCCGGGACGGTCGCGCACCCACGCGAGGGCGACGTGGAGCGGGGTCGTCGCCAGTCCGTCCGCCGCCGTCGCCACGGCGTCGACGATCCGGCTCGCCGCCTCGTCCAGGTACGGCTCCACGAAGGGGGCCATCGTCTCCGAGGCGCCCCGCGAGTCCGTCGGCGTGCCGCTGCGGTACTTCCCCGTCAGGACCCCGCGCCCGAGCGGGGATGAGGGCAGCAGGCCTATGCCGAGGTCCATCGCGGCCGGCAGCACTTCCCGCTCGACGCCCCGCTGGAGCAGCGAGTACTCCAGCTGCGCGCCGGCGAGCCGGGTCCGGTCGCCGCCCAACTGCCAGGTGCCGGCCTTGGCGAGCTGCCAGCCGCAGAAGTTCGACACGCCCGCGTACCGCGCCCGGCCGCTGCGCACCGCGATGTCGAGGGCCTGGAGCGACTCCTCCAGGGGCGTGTACGGGTCGAAGGCGTGCAGCTGCCAGAGGTCCACGTGGTCGGTGCCGAGGCGCGCGAGGGACGCGTCGAGCGCGGCGAGCAGGTGTCCGCGCGAGCCGTCCGTGCGCCGGTCGGGGTCCGGGACGCTGCCCGCCTTGGTCGACAGGACGAGGTCCTGCCGGGGCACCAGGCGCTCCATCAGGCGCCCGAGCAGGTACTCCGCCTCGCCCCCGCCGTACACGTCGGCGGTGTCCACGAGCGTGCCGCCCGCGTCCCAGAACGCCTTCAACTGCTCGGCGGCGTCGTGCTCGTCGGTGTCCCGGCCCCAGGTGAGGGTGCCGAGTCCGATGCGCGACACACGCAGGCCGGTACGTCCGAGATGCCTCTGCTCCATGGGCGCGAGAGTACTGGCCAGGGCACCACGCGGAGAGAGCCTGTGGACAACCGTGTCCTGACGGATGGCCCACGCGCGCGCTAGAGTCCGGCCCAAGAGACGTTACCGATGGGTAAGGGGTGTGTGGAATGCGGCTCGGCATCAACCTCGGCTACTGGGGCGCCGGCATGGACGGCGACAACCTCGCCGTCGCCCAGGAGGCGGACCGCCTCGGCTACGACGTCTGCTGGGCCGCCGAGGCCTACGGCTCCGACGCCCCCACCGTCCTCTCCTGGGTCGCGGCGCAGACGGAGCGGATCGACGTCGGCTCCGCGATCATGCAGATCCCGGCCCGTCAGCCCGCCATGACCGCGATGACGGCCGCCACCCTCGACTCGCTCACCGGCGGCCGCTTCCGCCTCGGCCTCGGCGTCTCGGGACCCCAGGTCTCCGAGGGCTGGTACGGCGTGAAGTTCGACAAGCCGCTCGCCCGCACGCGCGAGTACGTCGAGATCGTCCGCAAGGCCATGACCCGCGAGCGGCTCAGCTACGACGGCGAGCACTGGACCCTGCCGCTCCCCGGCGGCCCCGGCAAGCCCATCAAGCTCACCGTCCACCCGCAGCGCGAGCACATCCCGCTCTACATCGCCGCGATCGGTCCGAAGAACCTGGAGCAGACCGGCGAGATCGCCGACGGCGCCCTGCTGATCTTCCCCTCCGCCGAGCACCTGGAGGAGACCGCGCTGCGGCACCTGCGCGCGGGCCGCGAGAAGGCCGGCCTGACCATGGACGGCTTCGACGTCTGTCCCACCCTGCCGCTCGCCCTCGGCGAGGACGTGAACGCGCTCGCGGACGTGTTCCGCCCGTACACCGCGCTGTACGTCGGCGGCATGGGCAGCCGCAAGCAGAACTTCTACAACCAGCTCGCCCAGCGCATGGGGTACGAGAAGGAGGCCGCCGAGATCCAGGACAAGTACCTGGCCGGCGACAAGACCGGGGCCGCGGCCGCCGTGCCGCACTCCCTGATCGACCAGACCACGCTGCTCGGCTCCGTCGAGCGGATCGCTGAGCGGATGACGGCCTACGCGGAGGCCGGGGTCACCACCCTCACCCTCGCCCCGGCCGGCTTCACCCTGGACGAGCGAGTGGCGGCCCTGCGGGCGGGCGTCGAGGCGATGGAACGCGCGGGCCTGGCGTAACCACGGGGCGCGGCGCCGGACCCGACGGACGGAGTCCGGCGCAGGCGGTCGAAGCCTGTGAGGCCCCCCGGGGCCGATCGGTGCGAGAGCGCCGTCCAAGAATGGATCGGAGTCCGGCGCAGGCGGTCGAAGCCTGTGAGGCCCCCCGGGGCCGATCGGTGCGAGAGCGCCGTCCAGGAGGGGAAAGCCTGCGGCCGTGGTGGGGGCTCGGGGGTCTTCCCCGCCACGGCCGTCATGCGGAACAACGCTCCACCGGGTCTCCGGTTACGCCCTCGGTCCTCACTCTTTCGGCCGAGTCGCCGCGCCCTCCTGTTGCCCGTCGTCCGGGACCGGACTTGACTCGTTCTTCCCGGACGCACCGGAGTACGGGCGTCCGCACGGAGGTGGCGGCGATGCTCACGGCCAAGGGCCTGTTCCAGGAAATCATCGACAACGACGAGTCCTTCCGGCTCTTCTGCTCCATCGCCGCGAGCGGCGAGTCCCAGGGAGGCTGGGAGAACGCCCGGATCGCGGCCCTCGTCGCACCCGGCATGCGCGCCCTCGCGCCCAAGATCACCCGGCACGGCGCCGACGAGGACAAGCACGGCCGGATCTTCAACGCGTTGATGAAGAAGCGCGGTCTCGAACCCGTCCCGGTGCCCCCCGACACCGACTACACGATGCTGCTCGAACAGCGCGGCATCGGCCTCGCGCACGACAAGCTCCGCGCCGACCGGCCGCTCACCGAGGAGGACGTGGTCGTCTACCTCGCGCACAGCAGGGTCACGGAGGAGCGCGCCGCCGACCAGATGCAGCTGCTCGTGAAGCACTTCGGCGACCACCCGGAGCTCGGCAAGGCCATCCGGATGATCTGCAACGACGAGGACAACCACCTCGCCTACTGCCACGAGGAACTGCTCCGGCTCGCTCGCCAGGGCCACGGCCGGCTCATCCAGCGGACCCTGCGCGAGTCCGCCCTCGCCGAGATCCAGGTCTACCGGGACGTCAGCCTCGCCGTGATGCGCCACATGGGCCGCATCCTGAACTGGCCGAAGCCCAAGGCGGCCGTCCTCGCCGCCGGGATCCACGCCGTGTACCTGTACGAGCGCGCCGCCGGCTGGCACAGGATGGTCGACCTGCGGATGCCCGAGCGCCTCGACGCCCTCGGCGGCCCAGCGACCCCCGCGCCCGCCTTCTGATCGCGGGAGCTACATCCAGCCGCGCCGCTTGAACACCCGGTACAGCGCGACGACGATGCCCGCCATCACCACGATCACCACCGGGTAGGAGGCCTCCCAGCGCAGCTCCGGCATGTGGTCGAAGTTCATCCCGTAGATCCCCGCGACCATCGTGGGGACCGCGGCCATGGCCGCCCACGCCGAGATCTTCCGCATGTCGTCGTTCTGCCGGACCCCCATCTGCGCGAGATGGGCCGACAGCACGTCGGACAGGAGCCGGTCGAGGCCCTCCACCTGCTCGTTGGAGCGCAGCAGATGGTCGTTGAC
>NZ_MWIG01000020.1:0-4501 GCF_002156145.1 Streptomyces sp. NRRL B-24572
CCCGGTCACCGACCCGGCCGAGCTGCGCCGGAAGCTCTGAAGCGGCCCCGGAACGGGGACGGCCCCGCGACCCCTCCGAGGAGGGGCGGCGGGGCCGCGCCGTGGCCGGACGGGGTCGCTCAGTGGTTGCCGGCGCCGTTGCCCGACAGGACCGGGATGTCGTCCAGGATGTGCGACAGCGGCTCGTCGCCCTTGGCCTGGGTGGAGTTCTCGGTGCACTGCTGGTTCTGCGGGGAGGACAGGACGTTGATGTCCTGGACCGAGATCGGGACGACGCCGAGGATCGAACCGGCGTTGACCTTGGCCGGCAGGCCGATGCAGGGCTTGTTCAGGGAGCCCTGGACGAGCGCGAGCTGCGGGCTCATGTCGCCGTAGGTCTCGGAGTTGCCGAACTCCTGGTGGGCACCGTTGCCGGAGAGCGACGTGGTGCCGCCGTCGTCGGCGATCGCGAGCGCCTGACCGGCACCCGCCGCCGTCGCGCCGAGGACGGACGCGGCCACAGCAGCCGTCGCCAAGAGCTTCTTCATTGTTCAGGCCTTTCGGATACGGGCCCGCTGAGTGCCGAGCCGTGCTGATCAACTGGTCAGAGGGTCGGAGGTTCCGGGAAGTCCACCGGACGGACTACGGGCAGATGAGCGAGGACCCCTTCGCGGGGCGGTACGTGCCCACCGGGATCTCGCTCGGCGCGACGGCCCCGGCGTCCGGCAGCGGCTGGTCCTCGGCCAGGCGTCCGAAGACCTCCGCGGCGCCTTCCCCGTCCCAGGCGAGCGTGGACCCGACGCCCTCGATGTCGGGGTTGAAGCCCCGGATGGGCACGGTCGCGAACTCCATGTGCTCCGGGGGCAGGTCCCGCAGGCGGGTGGCGAGCGTCAGCAGCTCGGCCGTGGAGATCCCCCGCTCGGCCGCCGCCGTCCCGCGCAGGCTCGCCGCGAAGGCCCTCAGCTGCTCGGGGTCGTCGAGGATGCCGTCGTGGAGCCGGCGCAGGGTGTTCACGACGAACTTCTGCTGCTTCTGGATGCGGCCGAAGTCCATCTGCCCGTCGGCCTTCCGGGACCGCACGTACTGGAGGGCCTCGCCGCCCGCGACCCACTTGGTCCCGGGCTGGAGGTCGAGGCCGGTGGACGGGTCCTTGAGCGGCTGCGCCGTACAGATCGGGACCCCGCCGTCGACGCGGTCCACGGTGTCCATGAAGCGCCGGAAGTCGATCTCCAGATAGCGGTGGACGGGCAGCCCGGTCATCGACTCGACGGTCTCCACCGCGAACGAGGGGCCGCCCTCCGCCCAGGCGCTGTTGATCTTCGCCGGGTGGGCGGGGTGCACCTGCCCGGTGCGGCGGTCGCGGTGCCCCTCGGGGAAGGAGGCGAGGGAGTCGCGCGGCATGCTCACGACGTCGACCCGGTCGTTCGCCGCCGAGACGTGCACGAGCATCATCACGTCCGTGCAGCCGCACTCGTACTCACCCAGGTGGAAACGGTTCTTCTCGTCCGGGGTGAGCCCCTTGCGGGTGTCGAGGCCGACGACCAGGAGGTTCAGCCCCTTCTCGGGGGCCGGGAGACCGGTGGGGGCGACGGCGAGGGCGCCGGGAGCGAGGGCGGCGAGGGCGGCGAAGGCCGCCGCGGCGAGCAGTGGACGCCGGGCGGTCCGTAGACGCGGGAATTTCATGTCCGCACCGTAATTTCGACCCGCTCGCACACAGGTACGCGACGCGACGTGAACAGGACGAATCACTCTCCTGCGGCTCCTGTGTAATGATGCGGGAATCGCAGCGGAAGGAGCGAAAATGGCGCCGGATCCCGGAAAATGGGAACGGATGGCCTTCATTCCGAAGAGCCGATATGTGAGCGACCCGCCCCCGGCGGACAGCAATCCGGTCCCCCTCTATTCCGCACTGGTCACCCAGTGGGTGCAGGCGGGACGGGCGGTGCCGGGGATGCCCGACCGGGAGTGGGAGCGCCTGATGGCGACGCCGGTCTGGCCCACCTGGTAGCAGCCCGGGACGGACGAAAGGGGCCGCCCCGGAGGGCGGCCCCTGACGTGTGAACGTCGTCGTGCTCAGGCGGAACGTCAGTGGTTGCCGACGCCGTTGCCCGACAGGACCGGGATGTCGTCCAGGATGTGCGACAGAGCCTCGTCACCCTTGGCCTGGGTGGAGTTCTCGGTGCACTGCTGGTTCTGCGGGGACGACAGGACGTTGATGTCCTGGACGGCGATCGGGACGACGCCGAGGATCGAACCGGCGTTGACCTTGGCCGGCAGGCCGATGCAGGGCTTGTTCAGGGAGCCCTGGACGAGCGCCATCTGCGGGCTCATGTTGCCGTAGGTCTTGGAGTTGCCGAACTCCTGGTGGGCGTTGTTGCCCGAGAGCGACGTGGTGCCGCCGTCGTTGGCGATGGCGAGGGCGGGGGAGGCCACGGCGGCGGTGGCGCCGACGATGGAGACGGCTGCGGCCGCGGTGGCCATAACCTTCTTGATCACGGGAGTTCCCTTCTAGAACCGGCTCCGTGCAGGGAGCGACCTGATCAACAGGCCTTCGGACGCGGGGGTTCCGCTGGGTCACCCTCTTGGCGGAGCGCGCGTGGCAGCGCGAAGCGAGGACACAGTCGAACGAGTGAAGTGCCGGAACCAAAGCCCGCCGGCGGAGTTGATCCGGTCGCATCAATCAGGTCGATTGGTGGGAACAGGAACGGAATCACCGTGATCAAGAAGATTATGGCGGCTGCGGCTGTGACGGCCTCCGTTGTCGGCGCCTCCGCCGCGGCGGCTTCCCCGGCGCTCGCCATCGCCGACGACGGCGGCACCACCTCGCTGTCGGGCAACAACTCGCACCAGGAGTTCGGCAACTCCAAGACCCACGGCGACATGAGCCCGCAGCTCTCGGCCGTCCAGGGCTCGCTGAACAAGCTCTGCCTCGGCGCCCCGGTCAAGGGCAACGTCGGCTCGGTCGTCGGCATCCTCGTTCCGGTCGCCGTCCAGGACGTCAACGTCCTGTCGTCCCCGCAGAACCAGCAGTGCGCCGACAACTCCACCCAGGCCAAGGGTGACGAGCCGCTGTCGCACCTCGTCGAGGACATTCCGGTCCTCTCCGGGAACGGCATCAACAACGGCTGATCCGTTTCGCGCACGACGGGGCCGGCAGGGGCGGGCGCGTTCCTTCCGGCCCCGTTCCGTGCGGGCAATGGGGTGAAAGAGAAGGTGTCGGTGTTATTCCGGTTTCCTTTGTGCGGGATGTTCGTTGTGTTGTGTGCAGCGGAAATGCATTCCGCCTAGGAAAGGATCCAGCCGAGATGAACTGTAAGAAGGTCGCGGCCGTCGTCGCCGGAATCGTCATGGCCATGGGCGTGGCGTCCCCCGCCTTCGCGGACGCGGAAGCGGAGGGCTGGGCCATCGGTTCGCCGGGCGTCCTCTCCGGGAACGTCGTGCAGGTGCCGATCCACATTCCGATCAACGCCTGTGGCAACAGCGTGAACGTCATCGGCCTGCTGAACCCGGCCGTCGGCAACACCTGCATCAACGCCTGAAGTCCCGGCGCCCGCAGGCGCGGAGGGCCGGTCCCGGAGAGCATCCGCTTCCCGGGGCCGGCCCTCCGTCATGCTGTGACCGGCGCCTTCCTCCCGGTGCGCGGCAGGCCCACCGCGGCGCCCGCCCGCAGCCGTTGCCGGACCCCCTTCACCAGGCGCCCCGCCGTGTACTCGGCGCCGAGGACGAACCGCATCGACGGCCCGTACGAAGGGGCCGTGAGCAGACCCGCGAGGAACAGGCCCGGCCAGGAGGACTCGAAGAGGCCGCCGACCTCCGGGGCGCCGCCGGCGCCGACCCGGCGCAGCGCCCCGCGCAGCACGGGGGAGAGGACCCCGGCCCTGTCCAGACTCGGGGTGAAGCCGGTGGCCGCGATCACGTGGTCGGTCTCCAGGACCGTCGTCCCGTCGGGCCCGGCCACATCCAGCCGGAGCCGCTCGTCCCCGGTCACCCTCGCCGTGGTGATCCGCGCCCCGAGCCGTACGTCGCCGACCGCCGTGAACCGCTCGCGGAGCCACCAGGCGCCGGCCGGGCCGAGCGCCGAGTCGAAGATCCGCTCGCGGGTGGCGGCCGGTAACCGCCGGAAGATCCCCGGGGTGTCCGCGTACAGCTTGTTCCGCCAGCCGCAGCCGAGGCCCGTGTGCGGGGCGCGCAGCGAGGGCCAGAGCCCGCGGTCGAGGGCGGGGGGCAGGGTGTTCCAGCGGAGCCGGCCGGCCCGGGCCACGATCCGTACGGTTCCGGCGCCCCGCTCGGTGAGGAGCGCGGCGGTCTCCAGGGCCGCCTGGCCGGCCCCGACGACGGTGACGTCCCGGCCGGCGAAGCCGTCGAGCTCGCCGTGGTGGCCGGAGTGGGTGACGTACCGCCGGGGCAGGCCGCGCAGGGGCCCGGGGATCTCCAGGAAGGGCAGGACGCCGACGGCGAGCGCCACCGTCCGGGTGCGCAGGGTCTCGCCGTCCTCCGTGCGCACTTCGAAGCCCCCGGGGGC
>NZ_MWIG01000200.1:0-6501 GCF_002156145.1 Streptomyces sp. NRRL B-24572
TCGAGGGCTCCGGCCGTCATGCCGTGGTAGGCGCCGGTGAAGGCGAGGAGCCCGCTCCGGCCGGTGGCCGTCCGGACGAGCTTGAGGGCCGCCTCGACGGCGTCCGTGCCCGCCGGACCGCAGAACTGGATGCGGGCGTCGTCGGCGAGTTCACCGGGAAGGGTGGCGAACAGTTCGGAGGTGAAGGCGTCCTTGACGGGGGTGGCGAGGTCGAGGACGTGGAGGGGTGCCCCCGAGTCGAGGACCTTCCTGATGGCTTCCAGGACCACGGGGTGGTTGTGGCCGAGGGCGAGTGTCCCGGCGCCGGACAGACAGTCCAGGTAGCGGCGGCCGTCGGCGCCCTCGATGGTCAGCCCCCGGGCCCGTACGGGGACGATCGGCAGGGAGCGGGCGTAGGTGCGTGCGGCGGACTCGCGCTGGGACTGCCGGCGCAGGATGCCCTCGTGCTCGCCTCCTCGGTCCGTCGGCCGGCTCTGCGTGCGCGCGGCCGGTGGAACGGCCGGAGCTGATTCGGTCACGGCCACGGCTCGGTGTCCTCCCGCGGTAACAGTTGCGTTGCACATCGGGGCGCCGTGGAGCCGCCGCAAGGGCCGTCCCGCACGCCACCGTCGTGTCCCCCGTACGTACCAACGACGGGAACTGCCGGGGATCACGGGCCGGGAGACAGGAACTTGGCGTGTCCCGGATCACGGCACGGCAACGACCGAACGGTGCCCGGAACCGTGGACGGGGCGCGTACCGTCCCCTCCGGCACCGGCATAGTGGGGGCCGTCGGTCGTGTCCGCGAGGGGCCCGGCCGCTGTTCGCCCATGCACCATGCACCAGTTGACGTAGTCCCAGGGGGATCACGAATGCGATCGATTCGTCCGCTGCTGATGGCGGCTTCCGCCGTCGCGGCGCTGACGCTCACCGTCACGGCCTGCGGTCCGAGCGAGGAGAACGTGGGGGCGGACAAGCCCGCCGCGCCCGCGAGCCTGGACCCGAACAAGATCAAGATTCCGGAGGACCTGAAGGACCGTCTGAAGGAACACGGGATCGACCTCGACAAGTGGCGGAACGGCGAGTGGAAGAACTGGGACCGCGACAAGTGGCTGCGTGAGGCCAAGGACTTCGTCAACCCGATCATCGAGGACCTCTGGGACCCGGACCGGATGCGCGAGGCCGAGCGCCCCGACAAGCCGGTCGAGGAGGAGGACATCTCGGGCGACAAGGGTGTCACCGACCCGACGCCCGACCCGGTGAAGGCGAAGGCCGTGGCGGCGAAGTACCACGACAACGCCCCCGAGTCCGGCAAGGTCTTCTTCGACGGCCCCGAGGGCTCGATGGTCTGCTCGGCCACCGTCGTGAAGGACCCGGCGCACCCGGGCAAGTCCAACCTGGTCTGGACGGCCGGGCACTGCGTGCACAAGGGCAAGGAGGGCGGCTGGTACCGCAACATCGCCTTCGTGCCCTCGTACAACGACTCGGCGATGGAGACCTCCGCGCTGGAGAAGGCGACGCGGGAGCAGATCGCCCCGTACGGCGTGTGGTGGGCGGACTGGGTCAAGACCTCCGACCAGTGGATCGCCGAGGGCGCGTCCACCGGTGGTGCCGGTGCTCCGTACGACTTCGCGGTCATCAAGGTGACCCCGGAGAAGGGCTCCTCGGGCAAATCCCTCGAGGAGACGGTCGGTTCGGCGCTGCCGGTGGAGTTCAACGCCCCCGCGGTGCCGAAGATCGCGAGCCTGACGGCGACCGGCTACCCGGCGGCGCCGCCGTTCGACGGCCAGAAGGCGTTCCAGTGCACGGACAAGCCGGGCCGGCTGTCCCTGAAGGCCGAGCAGCCGACGATGTACCGGATCGGCTGCACGATGACCGGTGGTTCGTCCGGCGGCGGCTGGGTCGCCCAGGGGCATGACGGCAAGCCGGCGCTGGTGTCGAACACCTCGATCGGCCCGTCCACGGCGGGTTGGCTCGCGGGTCCGCGCCTCGGCCCGGAGGCCAAGGCCATCTTCGAAGAGGTCAGCAAGAAGTACGCCGGTCAGTAGGCACGGCACCACGGGGAGGCGGGACCGCCGGGTCCCGCCTCCCCGCGTGTTCCGCCCGACCGGCATACTGTGCACCGCTCATGACACGTCCATGGCAATACCAACGGGGAATACCTTCATGCGTTCCGTACGACTCATACCCGCCGCCCTCGGCCTGGTCACCGCGCTCGCGCTGACCGCCTGCGGCCCCACCGAAACCCCGGCCGACGGCAGGCCGGCCGACGGAGCGAGCAGCTCCGCACCCGCCGCCAACGGCGGCGACGCCGGTTCCGGCCTCACCAAGGACCTCGCCGACAAGCTCAAGAAGCACGGCGTCGACCTGGACAAGTGGAAGAACGGCGAGTGGAAGAACTGGGACCACGACAAGTGGCTGCGTGAGGCCGAGGACTTCGTCAACCCGGTCATCGACGGACTCTGGGACCCGGCGCGCATGCAGTCGGCGAAGAGCCCGGACCAGACGATCACCGCGCAGGCCGGCACCGGCGGCACCGACCCGACTCCCCGTCCGGTCAAGGCGCAGCGCGAGAAGACGCCGTACCACCGCAACGCGGCCCCGGTCGGCAAGATCTTCTTCGACTCGCCCGAGGGCTCGATGGTCTGCTCCGGCACCATCGTGAAGGACCCGCGCCACCCGGGGAAGTCGAACCTGGTCTGGACGGCCGGGCACTGCGTGCACGCGGGCAAGAAGGGCGGCTGGTACCGCAACATCACCTTCGTCCCGGCCTTCAACGACCTGGGCAAGTCGCCCGCCGCGCTGCAGAACGCGCAGCCGGAGGAGGTGTACCCGTACGGCCAGTTCTGGGCCGACTGGGCCTCGACCTCGGGCGAGTGGATCAACGCGGGCGGCACCAACCAGGCCTGGCCGTACGACTACGCCGTGCTGCACGTGCAGCCGGAGCGCGGTGGGAAGTCCCTGGAGGAGACCGTCGGCGTCGCCCTGCCGGTCGACTTCTCCGCGCCGACGGCCGCGCAGTCCGGGACGATGGGCGCCTGGGGCTACCCGGCGGCGCCGCCGTACAACGGCATGATCATGCACAAGTGCCTCGACCGGCCGACGCGGCTCACCACGGCCCCGGCCACGCCGACGATGTACCGGATCGGCTGCACGATGACCGGCGGCTCCTCGGGCGGCGGCTGGTTCCGCGTGCTCCCGAACGGCAAGACGGCGCTCGTGTCGAACACCTCGATCGGCCCGGCCGGCAGCAACGGCTGGCTCGCCGGACCGCAGCTGGGTCGCGGCGCCAAGGCCGTCCACGAGATGGTCAGCAAGAAGTTCGCCCACTGACCGCTGAAGCGGACACAGCGGAAGGCGCCGGCTCCTCCCGGAAGGGAGGAGCCGGCGCCTTCGCCGTTCGTCAGTGCGCGGCCGGAACGTACGGCGCGAGCAGCGCCGCCAGCTCCTCGTGCACCCGGGCCTTGAGCAGGGTGCCCTTCGGGGTGTGCTCCTCGGACTCCACCTCGCCCTCGGCGTGCACCCGCGAGACCAGACCGCCCTGCGTGTACGGCACGAGGACCTCCAGCTCGACCTCCGGGCGCGGCAGCTCGGAGTCGATGAGCCCGAGCAGCTCGTCGATGCCCTGGCCCGAGCGGGCCGAGACCACGATGGAGTGCTTCTCCATCCGCAGCAGGCGCTGGAGGACCAGGGGGTCGGCCGCGTCCGCCTTGTTGATGATGACGATCTCCGGCACGTTCACCGCGCCGACGTCGCGGAAGACCTCGCGCACGGCGGCCAGCTGCTCCTCCGGGGCCGGGTGCGAGCCGTCCACCACGTGCAGGATGAGATCGGACTCGGCGACCTCCTCCATGGTGGAGCGGAACGCCTCGACCAGGTGGTGCGGCAGGTGCCGGACGAAGCCGACGGTGTCGGCCAGGGTGTAGATCCGGCCGGTGGGCGTCTCGGCCCGGCGGACCGTCGGGTCGAGGGTGGCGAACAGCGCGTTCTCCACGAGGACGCCCGCGCCCGTGAGCCGGTTGAGCAGGGAGGACTTGCCGGCGTTGGTGTATCCGGCGATGGCGACCGACGGCACCTTGTTCCGGCGGCGCTCCTGCCGCTTGATGTCGCGGCCGGTCTTCATCTCCGCGATCTCTTGGCGCATCTTCGCCATCTTCTCGCGGATGCGGCGCCGGTCGGTCTCGATCTTGGTCTCACCGGGACCACGGGTGGCCATGCCGCCACCGCCGCCGCCACCCATCTGACGGGAGAGCGACTGACCCCAACCGCGCAGTCGCGGCAGCATGTACTGCATCTGCGCGAGCGCGACCTGCGCCTTGCCCTCTCGGGACTTGGCGTGCTGGGCGAAGATGTCGAGGATGAGGGCGGTCCGGTCGACCACCTTCACCTTGACGACGTCTTCGAGGGCGATGAGCTGGCCGGGGCTGAGCTCGCCGTCGCAGACGACGGTGTCGGCACCGGTCTCGAGCACGATGTCGCGCAGCTCGCGCGCCTTGCCCGAGCCGATGAAGGTCGCCGGGTCCGGCTTGTCGCGGCGCTGGATCACGCCGTCGAGCACGAGGGCGCCCGCCGTCTCGGCGAGGGCGGCGAGCTCCGCGAGGGAGTTCTCCGCGTCCTGCACCGTCCCGGAGGTCCAGACACCGACCAGCACGACGCGCTCCAGGCGCAGCTGGCGGTACTCGACCTCGGTGACGTCCTCGAGCTCGGTGGAGAGGCCCGCGACACGGCGCAGCGCCGCGCGCTCGGAGCGGTCGAACTGGTCGCCGTCCCGCTCTCCGTCGATCTCGTGGCTCCAGGCGACGTCCTCTTCCATCAGGGCATCGGCCCGAAGGCTCTCGGTACGGCTCGTCTCCGCGAAGCTCTGCTTGTCCTGGGAAGGGGAAGAAGAGGAGGTCATTGGATCCTTACGTCGATGAGGAGATGTGTGTCTGTGCCGGTCACAACGCCTGCGGGCGCCGGAAGATTCCCGTCCGCGGCCGCGTCGCCGACCTGAAGATGGTGTCACGGCCGCGGCGGGCCCGTCACCCGGGTTTCGGCGCGGTTCGCACCAGGCCCGTCACCCCGGTTTCGGTGCGGTCCGCGCCGATCCCGTCACCCGGCTTTCGGTGCGGTCCGCGCGGCCGGTGCGGTCCTCGTGGTCTCGACGGGGCGGCTGCGCCAGTCCGGGTGCCCGGGCATCGCCGGGGTCTTCGCCTCGTACAGCCAGCCCCGGAAGAAGGCGGTGAGGTCCCGGCCCGCGACCTCGCCGGCGAGGGCCGTGAAGTCGGCGGTGGTGGCGGTCCCGTCCCGGTGCTCGGCGACCCAGCGGCGCTCCAGGGTCCGGAAGGCCTCGGTGCCGATCTCCTGGCGGAGCGCGTAGAGGACGAGGGCGCTGCCGTCGTAGACGACGGGCCGGAAGAGGCTGATCTTGTGGTCGGGCGAGGGCGGCTCGGGGGCGGCCGGCGGTCCGCCGGCGGCCCTCCACCCGTCGGAGGCGGCGTAGGCGGCCTTCATGCGCGCCTCCAGGGACTTTCCGGCGGTCTCCTCGGCGTACAGCGCCTCGTACCAGCTGGCGTGTCCCTCGTTGAGCCACAGGTCGGACCAGGTGCGGGGCGAGACGCTGTCGCCGAACCACTGGTGGGCCAGCTCGTGGACCATGACGGAGTCGACGTACCACTCCGGGTAGGCGGGCTCGGTGAAGATGCCGCGTTCGAAGAGCGAGAGGGTCTGGGTCTCCAGCTCGAAGCCGGTGTCCGCGTCGGCGATCAGCACGCCGTACGTCTCGAAGGGGTACGGGCCGACCTGCTTCTCCATCCACTCCAGGTGGCCGGGGGTGCGGCGCAGCCAGGGCTCCATGCGCTCCCGGTCGGCGGTGGCCACCACGTCCCGTACGGGCAGCCCGTGGGGACCCGCGCGGTGGACGACGGTGGAGCGGCCGATGGAGATCTGGGCGAGCTCCGTGGCCATGGGGTGCTGGGTGCGGTACGTCCAGGTGGTGGCGCCGTGGTCGACGCGGCCCTCGGGGAGCCCGTTGGCGACGACGGTGAGCCCGCTGGGGGCGGTGATCCGGAAGGTGAAGTACGCCTTGTCCGCCGGGTGGTCGTTGGAGGGGAAGACCCGGTGGGCGGCGTCGGCCTGGTTGGCCATGGCGAGGCCGTCGCCGGTGCGGACCCAGCCGCCGGTCTCGGCGGGCCCGGTGGGGTCGCTGGTGTGGGTGACGGTGATCTCGACCTCCTCCCCCGCGTCGATGGGGACGACGGGGGTGACGACCAGGTCCTCACCGCTGGTGACGTACTCGGCGGGCAGGCCGTCGACGGTGACGGCGGAGACCGTGCCGTGGGTGAAGTCGAGGTTGAGCCGCTCCAGGTCGTCGGTGGCGCGCGCGTCGATGCGGGTGACGGCGGCGAGCGGTTTGGTGTTGTCCCCCGGATAGGCGACGTCGAGCGTGTACGCGAGGACGTCGTAGCCGGGGTTGCCGAGGTGCGGGAAGAGCGGGTCGCCGATGCCGAGCGGCGCCGGGGCGGGCAGCGCGGCGGCGACGAG
>NZ_MWIG01000201.1:0-13534 GCF_002156145.1 Streptomyces sp. NRRL B-24572
CGTCCCGGGACGGGCCCTACGAGGCCGGGCTGAGGTTGCCGTCGACGTCCATGTCGAAGACGCCGTGCGTCTTGCCGTCGACCTTGAGCTGCTTGAGCCAGTGCTTCGAGAGCTCGTGCACGTTCCCGTGCTGGATCTCCCACGGCACGGAATGCCCCGCGCAGGCCAGCTTGACCATCAGCTTGTGGGCGCCCGCGATGGAGTCGTACAGCGCGGGGACCGAGAAGTTGAGTTCCGGGTTGGGGTTGGGCGGTTTCGTGTTCGCCTGCCTGTCGTGCTCCCCGTACACGATCAGTACGGGCACGCTTCCGCCGAGCACCCCGCCCTGCTTCGCCGTGGTCTCGTTCCACCCCCACCGGGTGAAGCTCCTGAACCGGCTGAGCCCGTCGATGCCTCCCCAGACGCTGCCGACCGGGTCGCTCTTCAGCAGCGCGTCCCAGACCACGTCGACGATGCCGTCCTCACGCTGACCCTCGCAGTGCAGTTCGCCGCCCCAGCCGCCCGGGGAAGACAGTCCGGCCTTCGTGCTGAGGTTGGTCGGGAAGCCCGGCACCGGCAGCGAGGCCGGCGGATCCGAGGTGCCCTTGGCCGGGAAGATCGGCGCCAGCAGGAACAGGCTCTCGACCTTGCCGGGGTTCTGGACCGCGTACGGCCCCATCCAGAACGCGGCGGCGGACCAGCCGACGAAGGCGACCTTGTCCGCCTGGCACAGGTCGAGGACGAAGTTCACGACGGTGTTCAGCTCGTCCCGGTCGCTGTCCGAGTCGTTCAGCTGGTACGGGTAGTTCGGCGGGCCCGGTGTGAATCCCGGCGGCCGCGGCGTCAGCAGGTTCTGCTGGGCGGGGTTGACGTTGCGGGGGTCGCCCATCTCGGGGCGCGCCGAGAGGCCGGAGCCCTGGAGGTCCATCATGAAGACGTCGTAGCCGGCCTGCGCCAGCGCCCCGGCCCAGCTGTAGTCCTTGTACCGGAGGTCGAAGCCCGGGAGCACCGGGACGCTCCGGCCGTGGAGCATGAGGACCGGCTTGCGCTTCTGTCCGGGGGGCGTGCCGTTCCGCTCCCGCACGAAGAGCTCGATCTCCTCGCCCTTGTTCGCGGGGACGGTGGACGTGTGCCAGACCCAGTGGTCAGTGGTGATGACCTTCGCCATGAGTGTCCGTTCCTGGTGGGGGGCCGAAGCCCTGCGCTCCGGCCCGGCCAGACTCCGTCCGCCCGGGAACGGGCGCCACGGGACGGCCGCCGGTCTGGGCCCATCAGGGTTGCGGGACCCACCGATCGGAGGGGCGCACGGGGGCGCGCGGGTGTGACCTTCACCGCTTGGCCCTCAGGGACTGGGCAGCTTGGTTACCCACAAGTAGCATGGAGGGAGCAAGCGCACGCTTAGGCGTGGGCCGCAGCAGCAGTGCCATCCCGCACCCTGGAGGAGAGCCATCGTGCCTCGTACCGTCAGGGACGTCGTCTTCGTCGACGGCGTCCGCACCCCGTTCGGCAAGGCGGGCCCGAAGGGCATCTACCACGAGACCCGCGCCGACGACCTCGTCGTGAAGGCCATCCGGGAGCTGCTGCGCCGCAACCCCGGCCTCGACCCCGCGAAGATCGACGAGGTCGCCATCGCCGCGACCACGCAGATCGGTGACCAGGGTCTGACCCTCGGCCGTACGGCGGGCATCCTCGCCGGCCTGCCGCAGTCGGTGCCGGGCTACTCCATCGACCGCATGTGCGCCGGCGCCCTCACGGCCGTGACCAGCGTCGCCGGTTCGATCGCCTTCGGCGCGTACGACGCCGTCATCGCCGGTGGCGTCGAGCACATGGGCCGCCACCCCATGGGCGAGGGCGTCGACCCGAACCCGCGCTTCGTCAGCGAGAAGCTGGTCGACGAGTCCGCCCTCTTCATGGGCATGACCGCCGAGAACCTGCACGACCGCTACCCGAGCATCACCAAGCAGCGCGCCGACGAGTACGCCGTGCGCTCGCAGGAGAAGGCCGCCAAGGCGTACGCCGACGGCAAGATCCAGCAGGACCTGGTGCCGATCTCGGTGCGCCGCACCGACCCGGCCGGCGGCGAGACCGGCTGGGGCCTGGTCACCGCCGACGAGCCGATGCGCCCGGGCACCACCCTGGAGTCGCTGGCCAACCTGAAGACGCCGTTCCGCGTCCACGGCAACGTCACCGCGGGCAACGCGGCCGGTCTCAACGACGGCGCCACCGCCTCGATCATCGCCTCCGAGGACTTCGCCCGGGAGAACGACCTCCCGGTCAAGATGCGCCTCGTCTCGTACGCCTTCGCCGGCGTCGAGCCCGAGGTCATGGGCTACGGCCCGATCCCGGCGACCGAGAAGGCCCTGGCCAAGGCCGGTCTGACGATCGACGACATCCAGCTGTTCGAGATCAACGAGGCCTTCGCCGTTCAGGTCCTCGCGTTCCTGGAGCACTACGGCATCGCCGACGACGACGCCCGCGTGAACCAGTACGGCGGCGCGATCGCCTACGGTCACCCGCTCGCCTCCTCCGGCGTCCGTCTGATGACGCAGCTGGCCCGCCAGTTCGAGGAGCAGCCGCAGGTCCGTTACGGCCTCACCACCATGTGCGTCGGCTTCGGCATGGGCGCGACGGTCATCTGGGAGAACCCCCACTGGGAGGGCAAGTGAGCACCACCGCCGAGCTTCTGAAGGGCGCCGCCGAGCTCTTCCCGGACGAGGTCGTCACCAGCGCCCACGTACGGCACTTCGAACTCCCGGCCAACGCCGGCAAGTTCGCGCTGATCACGCTGGACAACGGCTTCGACCACACCAAGCCGACCACCTTCGGCCCGCAGTCCCTCGCCAACCTGAACGCGGCGATCGACCAGGTCGAGGCCGAGGCCGCGAACGGTGAGATCGTCGGCGTCGGCCTCACCGGCAAGCCGTTCATCTTCGCCGTCGGCGCCGACCTCAAGGGCGTCGAGCTGCTCAAGAAGCACGACGAGGCGCTCGCCATCGGCAAGGGCGGCCACGACGTCTTCAAGCGGCTGTCCGCGCTCGCCGTGCCGACCTTCGCGTACTACAACGGCGCGGCCATGGGCGGCGGCGTCGAGGTCGGTCTGCACTGCACCTACCGCACCGTCTCGAAGGCCCTCCCGGCCTTCTCGCTGCCCGAGGTCTTCCTCGGCCTGGTGCCCGGCTGGGGCGGCTGCGCCATCCTGCCGAACCTGATCGGCGCCGAGAAGGCCGTCTCGGTCATCATCGAGAACTCGCTGAACCAGAACCGCCAGCTCAAGGGCAAGCAGGTCTTCGAGCTCGGCATCGCCGACGCGATCTTCGAGGGCGCCGACTTCCTGGAGCAGTCGCTCATCTGGACCGCCGGTGTCCTGAACGGCTCCGTCACCGTCGAGCGTCCCGAGGTCGACCGCGGCGAGGCCTGGGACCAGGCCGTCGCCAAGGGCCGTGCCATCGCCGACTCCAAGGTGCACGGCGCCGCCCCGGCCGCCTACCGCGCCCTCGCGATCATCGAGGCCGCCAAGGACGGGGACCTGCAGAAGGGCTTCGACGCCGAGGACCAGGCCCTCGCGGACCTGATCATGGGCGGCGAGCTGCGCTCCGGCATCTACGCCTTCAACCTGGTGCAGAAGCGCGGCAAGCGCCCCGCCGGTGCCCCGGACAAGTCCCTGGCCCGCCCGGTCACCAAGGTCGGCGTCGTCGGCGCCGGTCTGATGGCCTCCCAGCTGGCCCTGCTCTTCCTGCGCCGCCTCGAGGTGCCGGTCGTCCTGACCGACATCGACCAGGAGCGCGTCGACAAGGGCGTGGGCTACGTCCACGGCGAGATCGAGAAGCTGCTCGGCAAGGGCCGCATCAACCAGGACAAGGCCAACCGCCTCAAGGGCCTGGTCTCCGGTGTCCTCGACAAGGCCGAGGGCTTCGCGGACGCGGACTTCATCATCGAGGCCGTGTTCGAGGAGATGTCCGTCAAGCAGAAGGTGTTCGCGGAGGTCGAGGCGGTCGCCCCGGCGCACGCGATCCTCGCCACCAACACCTCCTCGCTGTCCGTCTCGGAGATGGCCTCCAAGCTCCAGCACCCGGAGCGCGTGGTCGGCTTCCACTTCTTCAACCCGGTCGCGATCCTCCCGCTCCTGGAGATCGTCCGCGGCGAGAAGACGGACGACGCCTCGCTGGCCACCGCGTTCGGTGTCGCCAAGAAGCTGAAGAAGACCGCGGTCCTCACCAAGGACGCCCCGGCGTTCGTCGTGAACCGCATCCTGACCCGCTTCATGGGCGAGATCCAGAACGTCATCGACGAGGGCACCCCGGTCGCCGTCGCCGAGAAGGGCGTCGAGCCGCTCGGCCTGCCGATGTCCCCGCTGGTGCTCCTGGAGCTCGTCGGCCCGGCGATCGGTCTGCACGTCTCCGAGACCCTGAACCGCGCCTTCCCGGAGCGCTTCAAGGTCTCCCCCAACCTGAAGGCGGTCGTCGAGGCCGGCAAGCGCGGCTTCTACGTCTACAACGCCGAGAACGGCTTCAAGCCGGAGCTCGACCCGGAGGTCGCCGCCCTCCTCGAGCAGGGCGACGTCGTCCTGACGGAGGAGCAGGTCCGCGACCGCGTCCTGGACGCGGTGGCGCAGGAGATCGGTCTGATGCTGGAGGAGGGTGTCGTCGCCGAGGCGCAGGACATCGACCTCTGCCTGATCACGGGTGCGGGCTGGCCCTTCCACCTGGGCGGCATCACGCCGTACCTGGACCGTGAGGGCGTCTCCGAGCGCGTCAACGGCAAGCGTTTCCTGGCCCAGGGCGTGGCGAGCGTCCCGGCGTAACACCAGGGCGTCATGCCCCCATGACGAACGGCCCCGGCACCTCGCACAGGTGCCGGGGCCGTTCCCGTGTCGCGGGCGGCGTCACCCTATGGAGCGCCAGCCTTCGAGCAGCAGCCCCTCGGCGCCCACCTTCTGACGGGTGGTGACCGGCGCGCGTCCGTCGGACACGGCCATCGCGACCAGGCCGCCGTCGAGGCCCCGGGTGAGGACGGCGTCCAGGTTCCCCTGCCGCTCCCCGGTCTCCGACCAGCTCAGGCCCTCCGTCTCCTGCTCGCTGGGGTAGGCGGCGAGGGCGAGCCGGCCGTCCTCGGACTGCTGGGCGAGGACCGTGCAGTCGAAGCCGTCGATGAGACAGCGGGTGACGGAGAGCCGGCCGGCGCCGACCGCCTTGCCCAGCGGCGTGGGCTCCAGGGAGCGCTCCGGCGACCAGGCCATCACCTGGCCCTCCTGGTCGAGGTAGAAGAGCGTCACGTGCCCGGAGGGCCCGGTCACGGCCGCGAGGGTGCCCATGGTCACCGAGGCCGGCAGGAGCTCCTCGCGGACCGGCTTGGCGCCGGCTTCGCGCTGGACGTAGCGGACGAGGCCCTTGGCGTGCGAGCTGTACAGCTCGACGAGGCCGGAGCCGTTGGTGACGGCGACCGGCGAGGGGTCGGTCTTGGAGCCCATCAGGTCCCACCAGGGGTGCCAGCCGCCCTGGTCCTTCTGCGCGCGGACGCTGAGCCCGCCGCCGCCGTTGCGTACGAAGGCGTAGACGCGGCCCTGGGCGTCCACGGCGACGGCGGGGTTGCCCGTCCAGGGTCCCTTGCCGTTCGAGTGCCCCAGGGACCGCCAGGGGGCCGCCGGACGGCCCGTCTGGAACTGGACGGCGTGCACCAGCTCGACGTGCCCCTCGTCGCCGCCCGTGGGCCGCAGGCCGACGAGGTGGACGTAGCGGTCGGCGCCCTGGCCGACGGCGAGGAACGGGGTCAGGCCGTCGCCGCCGAGGGAGACGGGGCCGCTCCAGCCGCCGCCGGGCTCCTCGGTCCAGCGCACCACCTCGCCCTCCCGGGGCAGGTAGGCGCTGAACCGGCCCTCCTCCCCTCTGGTCAGCCAGCCGCCCTGGAGCACGGGGGCGGCGGGGCCGTGGGAACGGTCGGTGGGGGCCTGGGATCGATTCACCATGAGGGGATCCAGCACTCCGGTCGTCGGGAGCAGTTCGGGTACGAACCGACTGTAGTCGCCCTCCCGGACGCTCTCCGCCGCGCCCAGGACCTGTGCGGCGGCCCCGGCCATGATCCTCCGCACAGGCCCTGCGGCCTCACCCGTTCAGTAGCGGGCCTCCCGGCCTTCGCGGCCGAGCCGGCTGTGGCTGCGCCCGTACAGGAAGTACACGAAGAAGCCGATCACCATCCAGACGGCGAAGCGGAACCAGGTCTCGCCCGGCAGGTTGAGCATCAACCAGACCGAGGCGGCCACGGAGAGGATCGGCAGCACGGGCACCCAGGGGGTGCGGAAGGCACGCGGCAGGTCGGGGCGGGTGCGGCGGAGGATGATGACGCCGACGGCGACCATGACGAAGGCGAAGAGGGTGCCGATGTTCACCAGGGTCGCGAGCTCGTTGATGCTGGTGAAGCCGGCGACGATCGCGATGATCACGCCGAGCAGGATGGTCGGCCGGTACGGGGTCTTGAACCGGGGGTGCGTGACGGAGAAGAAGCGCGGCAGCAGGCCGTCACGGCTCATCGCGAAGAAGACGCGGGTCTGGCCGAGCAGCAGGATCAGACAGACGGTGGTGAGGCCGACGGCGGCGCCGAAGCTGATCACGCCCGCGTACCACGGGTGTCCCGCCGCCTTGAAGGCGTCGGCGAGCGGGGCGCTGGTGGACAGCTTGGTGTACTTCTCCATGCCGGTGACGACGAGGGCGACCGCCACGTACAGCACGGTGCAGATGAAGAGCGAGCCGAGGATGCCGCGGGGCATGTCCCGCTGCGGCAGCTTGGTCTCCTCGGCGGCGGTGGCGACGACGTCGAAGCCGATGAAGGCGAAGAAGACGACGGAGGCGGCGGTGAAGATGCCCATGACGCCGAAGTTCGTCGGCTCGTAGCCGAAGATCAGCTGGACCATCGGGGAGTTCCAGCCGGAGGTGCCGCCGGGTGGGGTGACGGCCGGCGGGATGAACGGCTTGTAGTTGTCGCCGACGATGAAGAACAGGCCCGCGACGATCACGATCATCACGACGGTCACCTTGATCGCCACGACGACCGCGGTGATCCGGGCGGACAGCTTCATGCCGAGGACGAGGACGACGGTCAGCACGAGGACCAGCAGGAAGGCCAGGATGTCGAAGGTGCCGCCCGTGACGTCCGGGCCTTCGAGCGCGGCCGGCAGGTGCCAGCCGATGTTGTCCATCAGGGATCTGACGTAGCCGGACCAGCCGACGGCGACCACCGCCGTGCCGAGGGCGAACTCCAGGACCAGGTCCCAGCCGATGATCCAGGCGGGCAGCTCGCCGATCGACGCGTACGCGAAGGTGTAAGCCGATCCCGCCACCGGCACCGTCGAGGCGAACTCGGCGTAGCACAGGGCGGCCAGGGCGCAGACGATGCCCGCCGCGACGAAGGCGAGGGCGGTGGCCGGTCCGGCGTTCTCCTTGGCGACCTTGCCGGTGAGGACGAAGATGCCGGTGCCGATGATGACGCCGACGCCGAACACCGTCAGGTCCCAGGCCGACAGGGACTTCCGGAGCGCGTGCTCGGGCTCCTCCGTGTCACGGATCGACTGTTCGACCGATTTCGTCCGGAACAATCCGGTATTGGCGCGTGGTTGCTGGTCCGTACTCACGTCGCACCTCCCTGCCATGGGGCTGCCCGCCCTCTGGTCAGAATGCACGCGAAAGGGCCGGTCGGCACTCCGAAGAGTGAGCCGACCGGCCCAAAGGTGACGCCGGGTGACGTCTCCGACGGGAGGATCCGTCAGTCGCGGGCGGGCTCCACGGCCTGGCTGCTGCTCTCGAACCGTCCGTCGAGCCGCGAGACCAGACCGGTGACCTGGCGGGCGATGTCCGGGGCGGTCAGACCGATCTCGGCCAGGACCTCGCCGCGGGAGGCGTGGTCGAGGAAGCGCGGCGGGATGCCGAAGTCACGCAGCGGTACGTCGACGCCGGCGTCGCGCAGCGCCTGGGCGACGGCCGAGCCGACACCGCCGACGCGGCTGTTGTCCTCGACGGTGACGACCACGCGGTGCTGCTCGGCGAGCGGGGCGAGGGCCTCGTCGACGGGCTTGACCCAGCGGGGGTCGACGACCGTGGTGGAGATGCCCTGCCGGTCGAGGAGGTCGGCGATCTCCAGGCACATGGGGGCCAGGGCGCCCACGGAGACCAGGAGGACGTCCGGCTTGTCGCCGCCGGGCTCGCGGAGCACGTCCATGCCGCCGACGCGGCGCAGGGCGGGGACGGCCGGGCCGACCGCGCCCTTGGAGAAGCGGACCACGGTCGGGGCGTCGGTGACCTCGACGGCCTCGCGGAGCTGGGCGCGGACCTGGTCGGCGTCGCGCGGGGCGGCGAGCCGCAGGCCGGGCACGACCTGGAGGATCGACATGTCCCACATGCCGTTGTGCGAGGCGCCGTCGGTTCCGGTGACACCGGCCCGGTCCAGGACGAAGGTGACGCCGCACTTGTGCAGGGCCACGTCCATCAGGACCTGGTCGAAGGCGCGGTTGAGGAAGGTCGCGTAGACCGCGAAGACCGGGTGGAGGCCGCCGGTGGCGAGGCCGGCCGCGGAGACCGCGCCGTGCTGCTCGGCGATGCCGACGTCGAAGACCCGCTCCGGGAACTCCTTGGCGAACTTGTCCAGGCCGACCGGCTGGAGCATGGCGGCGGTGATCGCCACGATGTCCTCGCGCTCCTTGCCGAGCGCGACCATCTCCTCGCCGAAGACGCTGGTCCAGTCGGCGCCGGAAGTGGCGATCGGGAGACCGGTGTCGGGGTGGATCTTGCCGACGGCGTGGAAGCGGTCGGCCTCGTCCTGGAGGGCGGGCTGGTAGCCGCGGCCCTTCTCGGTGAGGCAGTGGACGATCACCGGGCCGCCGAAGCGCTTGGCGCGCGTGAGGGCGGACTCCAGGGCCTCGATGTCGTGGCCGTCGATGGGGCCGACGTACTTCAGGCCGAGGTCCTCGAACATGCCCTGCGGGGCGATGAAGTCCTTGAGGCCCTTCTTGGCGCCGTGCAGGGTCTCGTACAGCGGCTTCCCGACGACCGGGGTGCGCTCCAGGATGTCCTTGCCGCGGGCGAGGAAGCGCTCGTAGCCGTCGGTGGTGCGCAGGGTGGCCAGGTGGTTGGCGAGGCCGCCGATGGTGGGCGCGTAGGAGCGCTCGTTGTCGTTGACGACGATGACGAGCGGGCGGTCCTTGGCGGCGGCGATGTTGTTCAGCGCCTCCCAGGCCATGCCGCCGGTGAGGGCGCCGTCGCCGATGACGGCGACGACGTGGTCGTCCTTCTTCAGGACCTCGTTCGCCTTGGCCAGGCCGTCGGCCCAGCCGAGGACGGTGGAGGCGTGCGAGTTCTCGATCACGTCGTGCTCGGACTCCGCCTGCGAGGGGTAGCCGGAGAGGCCGCCCTTCATCTTGAGCTTCGAGAAGTCCTGGCGTCCGGTGAGGAGCTTGTGGACGTAGCTCTGGTGGCCGGTGTCCCAGAGGACCTTGTCCTTCGGGGAGTCGAACACGCGGTGCAGGGCGATGGTCAGCTCGACCACACCGAGGTTGGGTCCGAGGTGCCCGCCGGTCTTGGAGACGGCGTCCACGAGGAACGTCCTGATCTCGTCGGCCAGCTGGTCCAGCTGTTCCGGGGAGAGCCGGTCCAGATCTCGCGGTCCCCTGATACGGGTCAGCAGAGCCACCCGTTCCTCCTTGCTTTGAGCTGGTCGAGCTTGCCGATTTGTCGAGTCTAATGTTCCGTCTTGGATCGTGGGCATCGGGCCGGGGGGTGAGGCGTCACCCGCACGGCCGACAGGCCGCTGATCTGTACGGCTCCGTACGCGCGCGTGTACTGCTCCGGACGCGCGGGAGCCCGGCACCGGTTTCCCGGTGCCGGGCTGCTGTGACGGGTGTTACGCGCGGCCCGCGGTCTTCTGCGTGCGGCGGGAGACCGAGTCGATGATCACGGCGATGAGCAGGACCGCTCCGGTGATCATGTACTGGATCGCGTTCGAGGACAGGTTCATCTGGTTGAGGCCCTGGACGATCGACTGGATGACCAGGATGCCGAGGAGCGCCGACCAGACCTTGCCGCGGCCGCCGAACAGGGACGTGCCGCCGATGACCGCGGCGGCGATGCACATCATCAGCTGGTTGCCGCCGCCGAGGGAGCGGTCGGCGCCGCCGGTCGCGGAGGCGAGGAAGAGGCCGCCGACGGCGCCCATCGTGCCGGAGATCATGAAGACCGAGATCCGGATCCAGTCCACGTTGATGCCGGCGCGGCGGGCGGCCTCGATGCCGCCGCCGACCGCGAAGACCTGACGGCCGTACGTCGTGCGGCGCAGGACGAAGTCGGTGGCGAGCAGGATGACCAGGAAGATCACCAGGGAGAGCGGCAGGCCCTTCTCCTGGTTGAAGCCGTACGCGGCGACGAGGACCAGGACCGCGAGGACGGCGGTGCGCAGGATGATCTCGCTCTGCGGGCGGTGCGGCAGCTCGGCGGCCTTGCGGCGGCGGGAGTCGCGCAGCTGGGCGAGGTAGAAGCCGGCGATGACGGCCACGGCGAGGCCGTAGGCGGCGGCGACGTCGGAGAAGTAGTACTTGGTGAGGTCCTCGACGAAGCTGCCGATCGGGGTGGGGATGGTCGACCGGTCGCCCATCACCCAGGTCTGCAGACCGGCCCAGCCGAGGAAGCCGGCGAGGGTGACGACGAAGGCGGGCACGCCGATCTTGGCGAAGACCGCGCCGTGGAAGGCGCCGATCAGGGTGCCGGACAGGATGCCGAGGAGGATGGCGAGTCCGTCGGGCATGTCGGTGCCGAGCACGCCCCAGACCGAGCCGGCCAGACCCGCCACGGAGCCGACGGCGAGGTCGATCTCGCCGAGCAGCAGGACGAAGACGATGCCGACGGCCATGATGCCGGGGCCGACCGCGTACAGCGTGATCTGGTCGAGGTTGTACGAGGTGATGAAGTTGCCGGTGAGGGCCTGGAAGACGATGCCGATGACGATCAGGCCGACGACGACGGGCAGCGAGCCGATCTCACCCGAGCGGATCTTGCGCTTGAACTCGTCGACGTAGCCCTTGAAGCCCTGCTCGCGGACGAGGAGGCGGGGGTCGACGGCGGGCACCGCGGCGGCGGCCGGCGCCTCCGTGCGGGGCTCGGGCACGGTGTCCTCGGAGGTGCTGGGGGTGGTGCTCACTTGGCTACCTCCGCGTTGCGGGCCTGACGGCGGGTCACGGCGTTGTCCGTGGCACCGGTGATCGCGGCGATGATCTCTTCGTGCGTGGTGGTGGCGACCGGGAAGGTGCCGTTGTTGCGGCCCAGGCGGAGCACGGCCACGGTGTCGGCGACGGCCTTCACATCGGCCATGTTGTGGCTGATGAGGATGACGCCGAGGCCCTGCTCGCGCAGCCGCTCGACCAGGTCGAGGACCTGCGCGGTCTGCTCGACGCCGAGCGCGGCGGTGGGCTCGTCCAGGATCACGATCTTGGGGTTGCCGACCAGCGCGCGGGCGATGGCGACGACCTGCCGCTGACCGCCGGAGAGGGCGGCGACGGGGATGCGGACGCTGGGGATGCGGATGGAGAGCGTGGAGAGCAGGTCCTTGGCCCGCTTCTCCATGGCGACCTCGTCGAGGACGCCGCCCTTCTTGATCTCGCGGCCGAGGAACAGGTTGGCGACGACGTCGAGGTTGTCGCAGAGCGCGAGGTCCTGGTAGACGGTCGCGACACCGAGGTTCTGGGAGTCGTGCGGCCGCTGGATCTCGACGCGCTCGCCCTCCCACTCGATGACGCCCTCGTCGATGGGGTGCACGCCGGCGATCGTCTTGACCAGCGTGGACTTTCCCGCTCCGTTGTCGCCGACGAGCGCGACGACCTCTCCTGCGTGGACTTCGAGATCGACACCGGAGAGGACCTGGACCGCTCCGAACCGCTTGAAGATCCCGCGCAACGCCAGCACGGGCGTCTGGGACACGTGAACCAACTCCTTCGCCGCCCGAGGGGGGCGACGGCATGTCGCGCCGTCGTGCGGCGCCGAAGTTTCGAGGGGGGCTGGGCTCGTCCGGCCCCCGGAGCGACAGCGGGGTCTGGGTCGGCCGGGGGCCGGACGGGCTTGAGGGGGGATCCGGTCGTCGTACGCCGGCCTTGTTACCGGGGGTCTTCACCCTCTGTACGCGAGGCGGCGGCGCCCGCTTCGGGGGCGCTCAGGCACGGATCCGTGCCGCCGGGCCCTCACGGAGCCCGGCGGATCGGGCGGGGTTACTTGATGCCCAGCTCGGTGCACTTGGCGGCGAGGTCCGCCGTGCAGAGGTCGGCGGCCTTGTAGATGCCGTCCTTGACCACCGTGGTCTGGATGTTGGTCTTGTCGACCACGACCGGGGTGAAGAGCGTGGAGGGCACGCCGTCGGTCGCGCCCTGGGCGCCGAGGTCCTTGCCCTTGAGCAGGTTCACCGCGAACTTGGCGGCCTCCGGGGCCAGCTGGAGCGGCGACTTGTAGATGGTGAAGGTCTGGGTGCCGGCGATGATGCGCTGGATGCCCGCGACCTCGGCGTCCTGGCCGCCCACCGGGATGCCCTTGACGCCGGCGTTCTCGAGGGAGGTGATGATGCCGCCGGCCATGCCGTCGTTGGCGGAGTAGACGGCGCCGATCTTGTCCTTGCCGACCGAGGAGATCGCGGCGGACATCTTCTCGCCCGCGACCTTCGGGTCCCACTCGCCGGAGGCCTCGTAGGCGATCTTGCCGACCTTGCCGTCGAGGGCGCTGTGGGCGCCCTTCTTGAACAGGCCCGCGTTCGGGTCCTTCTCGTCGCCGTTGATCATCACGACGTTCGCGGTGGCGGCCTTCGCGCCGAGCGCGGCGAGCAGGGCCTGGCCCTGGAGCTCGCCGACCTTGTTGTTGTCGTGGCTGACGTAGGCGTCGGCGCCCTGGACGGCACGGTCGTACGCGACGACCTTGACGCCCTTGGCCTTCGCGTCCTTGACCCAGCCCGCGGCCTTGGCGGCGTCCACCGGGTCGAGGGCGATGACCTTGACGCCGTCGGCGATCAGCTGGTCGAACTGCTGCTTCTGCTTGACGACGTCGGAGACGGCGTTGTTGTAGACGATCTCGCAGTCGGAGCAGGCGGCCTTGACGGCCTTCTCGAACTGGGGCTTGTCCAGGGCCTCGTAGCGCGAGGTCTTGTTCTCCGGCAGGAGCAGGCCGATCTTGGTCGAGCTGCCCTTGTCCGCGCTGTCGTCGCCACCGGCCTTGCCGCAGGCGGCGAGCGAGAGGGCCATCGAGACCGCGGCCGTGGCTATGACGGCGCGACGCGTCACTGCGTTCATGTGGGGTTGCCTCCCTGACGTGGCCGCGACGGTGCGGCCGAGGTGTCACGAAGTCAACTCGGCCGCAACGTTGTCGTCAAGAAGTAAATTATTAACGAGATGACAACGACGGTGTTCGTTATCTAAGTGAAGGCAAGGCGGGATGCCGGAGCGGCCACGGGCAGCGCACTCTCCAACAGGGGCGAATCGCCCATCTCGCTCAGTACGAGGGCCAGGGCGCCGAGCACCTCGGCGCGCCCGCCCAGGGCCCCCTGGGCC
>NZ_MWIG01000202.1:0-8638 GCF_002156145.1 Streptomyces sp. NRRL B-24572
CTTCGTTGCTACTGAGTAGCGGGGACAGGATTTGAACCTGCGACCTCTGGGTTATGAGCCCAGCGAGCTACCGAGCTGCTCCACCCCGCGTCGGTGAACCTAACCTTACGGGACCCCCGTCACCAGCGCAAATCCGTTAACCCCTGTACCCCCCGCTACGCCGTCAGCTCCTGGTGCAGCGCATCGCTCAGCCGGGCCGCCCGCTCGGCGACCTCCGCCGGGCCCAGCTCCACCGCGCGGTCGCACCAGCGACGCCCCTCGGTGAGCTCGCCCCGGCGCGCCGCGAGCAGCGCGAGCCGGAGCGCGGCCCGCCCGTGGCCGGCCCGGGCCGCCCGGGTCCACCAGAGGGCGGCCTCCCGCTCGCTGCCCTCACGGGCGAGGAGCAGCCCGAGGTTGAAGGCGCCGTTGCGGCTGCCCGCCTCGGCGGCCTCCCGGTACCAGCGGTCGGCCTCGGCGAGGTCGCCGCGCCCGGCGGCGAGCATCCCGACCCGCACCTGGGCGCGCCGGTGGCCCTGCTGGGCGGCCCGCTCGTACCACTCCTCGCACTCGGACTTCTCCTCGCGGGGCGCGCCGAGCACGGCGGGGCCGGGCTCGGGGCGGCGGGCGTCGAGCACCGAGGCGAGCCGGAAGGCCGCCTCGGCGCTGCCGCCGCCGGCCGCGCACCGCAGGTGCCGCTCGGCGGTCTGCTCGTCGCCGTCGCGGAGGGCGGCGATGCCGACCTGGAGGGCTGCCTCGGTGTGTCCGGCGGCCGCGGCCCGCTCGTACCAGACGAGGGCCGTGCGGTCGTCGTCGCGGCCGGCGTGGAGGATGCCCAGGTTGAAGGCGGCGTCCACGCTGCCGGCCTCGGCGGCCTTGGAGAACCAGGGCTCGGCGCCGTTGGCGTCGCCGGCCTGGAGGAGCAGCACGGCGAGCGCGTTGGCGGCCTCGCGGTGGCCCGCGTAGGCGGCGCGCCGGTACCACTGCTCGGCCTGCGGGATGCGGTCCTGGGCGGCGCAGAGCAGCCCGAGGTTGTAGGCGCCGTTCACGTCGCCGGCGTCCATGGCGGCCCGGTACCAGCGCTCGGCGGTCTGCTGCTCGCCCCGGGCGGCGTGCAGGGCGCCCAGCGCGTTGGCGGCGTTGCCGTCGCCGTCCTGGGCGGCCCGGAGCCACCACACGGCGGCGCTCTCCTCGTCGCCCGCGTCGCGGAGCAGGAAGGCGAGCGCGCAGGCGGCCTTCGCCTCGCCCTCCTTGGCGGAGCTGAGGTACCAGCGGCCGGCCTCCTTGAGCTCGCCGCGGTGCTCCAGGATCGCGCCGAGGTGGAACGCGGCCCGCCGGTGACCGCGCGCGGCGGCCTGCCGGAACCACTGCTCGGCCTCGGCGGCCGCTCCCGCGGGCTCGCCGCCCGGCTGCGGGGGGACGGCGGTTCCGGTCGCGGCCGCGCCGGAGGGCGCGATCGCCCCGGCACCGGGGACCCGGAGCCGGGTGCCGGTCTCGTGCGGTCCGCGGGTGGTCTCGGTGGCGCGGCGCTCCAGGGCGAGGGCGAGGCGGTAGGCGGCCTCGCGGTGGCCCTGTTCGGCGGCGGCGCGCAGCCAGCGCTCGGCGCCGACGTCGCTGCGGTGCTCCAGGAGGTCGGCGAGGGCGTACGCGCCGAGGGCGTGGCCCTGCTCGGCGGCCTGGCGCAGCCAGTACTCGGCGGCCGGCTCGTCGCCGCGCTCGCGGTGGTGGCGGCCGAGCGCGTGGGCGGCGGGGGCGGAGCCGGCGACGGCGGCGACCCGCCACCAGCCGGCCGCCTCGTCGGCGTATCCCCGCTGGTGGAGCAGGACGCCCAGGTTGTTGGCGGCGGCCCGGTCCCCCTCGGCGGTGGCGCCCCGCAGGTACGGCTCGGCGCCGTCGAGGTCGCCGCGGCGCAGCAGCAGCGCGCCGAGGGCGCTCATCGAGGCGACGTCGCCCCGCTCGGCGGCCCGCCGGTGCCGGGCCTCGGTCTCGGTCTCGTTCTCGGCGTCGGTCTCGGCGGTGGTGTCGACGGCCGCATCGACGGCCCTTACCGCTGCGGCCTCGATGATCTCGTCTGCGGCGTTTCTGGCGTGCCGCTGCACAAACCGCCCTGTCTCCAACAGAGTTGCCCTGTCCCCCATAAATACCATCGTCGCACCACCCGCAACCCGAGCACACCTGGTATACCGCAGCCAGTGAGGTCACTCAGCGTTTTGTCGACATGCCCACAGAGAGACAAGTCAAACACGACTCACGCCAACTCGCCCCTTCCCTACCGCTCTTCGGCACCCCCCGGCACGTCGACACACGACAAGGGCCCGGATCCTTATGGATCCGGGCCCTTGTCCTGAGTAGCGGGGACAGGATTTGAACCTGCGACCTCTGGGTTATGAGCCCAGCGAGCTACCGAGCTGCTCCACCCCGCGTCGGTGAAACCACAGTATCACGACGCGGAGCGGGGAAATCGGAAAAGCTCAGGTCAGCCGCCTGATCCCGGGGTCTTGAGCTTCGCCCCGGCGTCCGCGGCCCGCTGGAGCGCCGCCTGGAGGTCCTCCTGGGCCTTGCCGTACGCGGTCCAGTCGCCCTTCTGCAGAGCGGCCTGGCCCGCGTCGTACGCCTTCTGGGCGTCGGCGATGGCCTGCTTCAGGGCGGCGTCGTTCGAAGCCGGCGGCTGGGTCGTGCCGGGCGGCTGCGTGGTGCCCGGCGGGGTCGTCGGCGCGGTGGGCGCCTCCACCCCGAAGACCGCGTTGAGCGCCTCGGTGAGGGTGTCCTCGAACACCGTGGTGTCCTTGGTCGTGTCACCGTCCGGCTGGTCCGCGTCCACGTACGACACCGCGACCTTCTTCAGGAGCGGGTAGAGCGCGTTGCGTCCCTGGGCGTAGACCGGCTCCACGTACAGGAACCCGCCGTCGAGCGGCACGGTCAGCAGGTTGCCGTACTGGATGTCCGAGTCGGCGCCCTTCATGTCCCGGACGAAGGTGGCCACGGAGGGCAGGCCGTTGAGCTTGCTCTGCACCTGGGCCGGGCCCGGCACGTCCGAGGTGACCCGCAGCAGTCTCAGCCGGCCGTACTCCTTGCTGGTGGCGTCGGCGTCGACCGCCATGAAGGCGCCCAGGTTGGGCCGCCCGTTCGGCGTGAACGTCGTCGTCAGCGAGAAGCGCTGCGCCGTGTCCCCGGGCATCTTCATGCTCAGGTAGTACGGCGGGACCGCGTTGCCGTCCTTGTTGGTCGGGTCGTCCGGCACCTGCCAGGCGTCCGAGCCGCTGTAGAACTGCGCGGGGTCGGTGACGTGATAGCGGGTCAGCAGCTCGCGCTGGACCTTGAACATGTCCTGCGGGTAGCGCAGGTGCGCGAGCAGGTCGCCCTTGATCTCGGACTTCGGCCTGACCGTGTCGGGGAAGGCCTTCATCCAGGTCTTGAGGACCGGGTCCTGGGTGTCCCACTGGTAGAGCTTCACCGTGCCGTCGTAGGCGTCGACGGTGGCCTTCACCGAGTTGCGGATGTAGTTGACCTGGTTCTGCTGGGCGACGACCGTGCGCTGCTGGTTGCCGACGGTCAGCGAGTCGGCCGTGGTGTCGCCGAGCGTGGTGCGCGAGGCGTACGGGTAGCCGTTGGTCGTCGTGTAGGCGTCGACGATCCACTGGATCCGGCCGTCGACGACCGCCGGGTAGGCGTCGCCGTCGATGGTCAGCCAGGGCGCGACGGCCTCGACGCGCTCCTTGGGCGTGCGGTTGTAGAGGATCCGCGAACCGTCGCCGATGGCTCCCGAGTAGAGGATCTGCGGCTCGCTGAAGGCCACCGCGTACGCGGCCCGGTTGAAGGTGTTGGAGAGGCTGACGCCGCTCTTCTCCTTGTAGCTGGTGGTCTTCTCGCCGTTCTGCTCGTAGTCCAGCTCCTTCTGCGGGCCGCCCACGATCGAGTACTGGTCGGTCTTCTCGCCGTAGTAGATCCGCTGCTGGTACGTGCCGAGGGAGCCGGTCGTCGGCAGCCCGGACTCGGTGAAGACCGGCGAGCCGTTGGCGTCCGTGTGCGTGCCCGAGGCCAGGATCGCGCCGTAGCCGTGGGTGTAGGTGAAGTGGTCGTTGATCCAGTTCCGCTTCGGGATGCCCTTGATGTTGAGCTCGCGCAGACCGACGACGGTGTCCTTGCCCTGGTAGCGGTCCACGTCCAGGGTCGTCGGGAACTGGTAGTACTTCCGCTTCTGCTCCAGCTGCTGGAACGTCGGCGACACGATGTTCGGGTCGAGGAGGCGGTAGCTCGCGGCCGTGTCGGCGTCCGCCCGCAGCTTGTCCTTGGCCTTGACCGTCGACTTGCCCGAGTAGTTCTCGGCCTTCGTCCCGTCGATCGCGTACGCCTTGCGGGTCGCGTCGATGTTCTTCTGGATGTACGGCGCTTCCTTGGCCTGCTCGTTCGGCTGGACCTGGAACTTCTGCACGATGGCCGGGTACAGGCCGCCGATCAGGATCGCGGAGAGGACCATCAGGCCGAAGCCGATCACCGGCAGCTGCCAGGTGCGGCGCCAGATCGTCGCGAAGAACAGCAGCGCGCAGATGACGGCGATGCAGAACAGGATGGTCTTCGCCGGCAGGAACGCGTTGGCGTCGACGTACCGCAGGCCCGTCCAGTTGCCGGTGGCCTTGAAGTCGCTGGACTTCACCGCCAGGCCGTACCGGTCGAGCCAGTACGCGACGGCCTTGAGCGCGACGAAGAGGCCGAGCAGCACCGAGAGGTGGCCGGTGGCCGCGGCGGTGGCACGCGCGCCCGGACTGGTGATCCGCAGCCCGCCGTACAGGTAGTGCGTGAGCGCGGCGGCGATCAGCGACAGGACGGCGGCGGCGAAGCCGAACGCGAGGAGGAAGCGGTACCAGGGCAGGTCGAAGGCGTAGAACGACACGTCGAGGCCGAACTGCGGGTCCCTCTGGCCGAACTTCACCCCGTTGACCCACATGAGCCAGGTGCGCCACTGGCCGGACGCGGAGGCACCGGCGATCAGGGCCACCAGGGCCGTGACCGCGAACAGCACCCACTTCTTGAACGGGGCCAGGCCCATCCGGTACCGGTCGAGGCTCTGCTGCTCGAGGGACATCGCGCTGAGCGGCGGCCGCAGCCGGTACGCCAGCCAGATGTTGAAGCCGACGGCGATCCCCATCAGCAGGCCGAAGACCAGGAAGAGGCCGATCTTGGTCCACAGCGTGGTGGTGAACACGGACGAGTACTCGACCGAGCGGTACCAGAGCCAGTCCGTCCAGAACCCGGCGAACATCACGAACGCCATGGCGAGGACGGCCAGCACCCCGAGTGTCATGAGCAGGGTGCGGGCCCGCCGGGACGGCCGGCCGACTCTCACCCTCGGCCCGGACGGGCCTTGGCCACGGTCCGGCATCTGGAAAGCCAACGTGCGCCCCTCGATGTTGATGCGTCTGAAAGCAGGCCCCGCGATCGTAGAGCCCACTGATGCAACTTACTGAGGCTTTACCTAGTTCCCGACTTCCGGGGAAGAGGAGGCAGGATATTGGTCATGTCCAACCTTTCCCCCTCCGGCCCGGCCATGGCCGCGAGCCCCCTCACCCGCGCGGTGCTCGAGATCGACGAGTACGCGTCGGGCCTCGGCTGGGACCAGCCCGCCCGCCTGTTCGCCCTGGTCGACACCGCGAAGCTGCGCGCCCAGGAGCCCAAGCTCGCCTCCCAGCTCGGTCTGGGCGACGACGCCACCGCCTACACCCCGATCGAGCAGGACAAGCTGCCGCGCGGCAAGGCCCTCGACGAGTTCCTCGGCACGATCGCCTGGCCCGATGCCGTCGCCGGCTGCGCCCTGACCGTGGAACGGCTCATGCTGCCCCCGTCGGCCGAGGCCCAGGTCCCCCAGGGCCTGAACGAGAAGCAGCTCGCCAAGTGGGTCGCCGCGCACCCGGACCGCCAGGAGGTCCGGATGACCGTGGCGGTGCTGCGGGACGGCAAGCGCGAGGCGGCGATCCGGCTGCGCGAGAAGGACTCCGCGACCGAGGTGCTGACCGGCCCCGACCTGGTGCCGGGCCTCGCCGAGGCACTGGCGGCGACCTTCGAGAGCTGAGAGCCCGTACGTACGGAAAGGGGCGCCCGGTCGACACGACCCGGCGCCCCTTCGGCGTCTTCCGCGTCCTCAGCTCTTCGAGCAGCTCGGCAGCGCCTTCGTGTCGCCCTTGCGGAGCTTCTCCAGCGACTTCGTGGCGTCGTCGATGGTCTTCACCTTGATCAGGGTGAGCCCGGCGGGCGTGTCGGCGGCGGCCGCCTCGCAGTTGTCGGCCGGGGTGAGGAAGTACTCGGCACCGGCGTTGCGCGCGCCGACCAGCTTCATCTCGATGCCGCCGATCGGGCCGACCTCGCCCTTGTCGTCGATGGTGCCGGTGCCGGCGATGAACCGGCCCTCGGTGAGGCTCTCCGGGGTGAGCTTGTCGACGATGCCGAGGGCGAACATCAGACCGGCGCTGGGGCCGCCGACGTCGGCCAGGTTGATGTCGATCGTGAACGGGAAGACGTGGTCGGTGCCGGCCTGGATGCCGACGACGGCCCGGTCGCCCTCTTCCGAAGTCGTGGTCCTGATGACCACCTTCCGGGTGACGGTGGGCTCCTTGTGGGCCTTCTCGGCGGCGGCCGCCTCCTTGGCGGGGATGATCGTGAACTCGACGTCCTGACCGGGCTTCCGCTTCGTCACCTGCTTGGCGACGTCGGCCTGCTCCTTGATCGGGACGCCGTCGACGGCCTTGATGACGTCCCCGGCGTGCAGTTTGCCCTCGGCCGGAGCGCCCTTGACGACGGTGCCGACGACGACCCGGGCGACCACCGGGATGCCCAGCTCCCCGAGGGCCGCCACCTTGGCGCTCTCCTGGGACTGGCTGAACTCCTCGGCGTTCTCCTGGCTCGACTCCTCCTCGGTCTTCCCGTCCGGGTAGAGGGTGTCGTGCGGCACCACCACGTTGTCGTGGGCGAGCCATCCGTAGACGGCCTCGACGGCGTTCATCTTGTAGTCCGCGCTGGTGACGCGGACCGTCGTCATGTTGAGGTGACCGTCGGTCGGGTAGGTCTTGTGTCCCGAGATCTGGAGGACGGGTTCTCCCCTGGCCTCGCCGAGGGTGTTGACCGTGGGACCCGGGCTCATCTCCGCGTACGGCACCGGGATCAGGACGCCCGCGATGAGCAGACAGATCAGGACCAGGGTGGAGGCGAGCATCGTCGCGGTGCGGCGTGGCATGGAACGACAGTACGGGACTCGCCTGTGGGTGCACCCCTGGGGCGGTCCGTACGAGGCGGCCCCCGTCAGCCGGACGGCGAGGTGGTGGCGGTGGCCGTCGCGGCCGGTTCGCGCTCCGGACGAACGGAATCGGCGGTGGTGACGTGGGTCCGCTCCATGGCGTCCCGGAAACGTGCGTAGCCGGCGAGTTCGGCCACGTCACCTATGGTCTTGTTCCTCGAAGCCCAGCTTCCCCATATCGCCGCGCCGACGACTGCGAAAAGCGGAATCAGCAACCAGGCCAGCGCTGCCATCCCGACCTCCCATCCCCAGTGAGTTGATCAGCAGACTGTCATCTGTGATCCCAACGCTCCCGCCTGGGGCCCGGTTACGCAAATCGGGCGTTCGACTACGCCCTGTCGGCGCGTCGCCTTGCCGCCCCGGCGCCTGCCTGGCCTGATCCGCCGGACAGGCTCAGCAGGCGCCGACCCACTCCTCGGTGCCGTCCGAGAAGGTCTGGTGCTTCCAGATGGGGACCTCGTGCTTGAGGTCGTCGATGAGCTTGCGGCAGGCCTCGAAGGCCTCGCCGCGGTGGGGGCAGGAGACGGCGACGACGACCGCGAGGTCGCCGACGCGCAGGTCGCCGACGCGGTGGACGGCGGCCAGGGCGCGGACCGGGTAGTTCGCGACGACCTTCTCGGCGACCCTGCGCAGCTCCGCCTCGGCGGTCGGGTGGCAGGAGTAGCCCAGCGCGTCGACGTCCGCGCCGCCGTCGTGGTTGCGGACGGTGCCGACGAAGAGGGTGGTGCCGCCGGCGGCGTCGTCTCCGACGGCCCGGAAGACCTCGTCGACCGAGAGCGGGGTGTCACGGATCGCGAGCAGCTTGATCGGGTCGTCCGCGGCCTGCTCGCCGGGGTGGTCGTGCGTCTGCGCCATGCGCCCATGGTGCCGTACGGCTCCGACATCCGGTAAGGGACCTTTCGACCTGTGGACGGGACCCTCCGTAGGAGGGTCCTACAAGCCCGTCCCCACCGGCCCGTCCTACAGGCCGCGCCGCTTCCGCATCTGCCGGACCAGGGCCGCCGTGCCGAGCAGCGCCACCGTCGCGCCGGCCGCGCCGGCCGCCGTCGCGTCCTTGCGGCCCAGGCGGCGTCCGGCGACCGTGTGGCGGCCCTCGACCTCCTCCAGGAGCGCGGCGAGGACCTCCTCGTTCGTCCACTTCGGGCGCCAGCCGGCGTCGTGCAGCCGTCCGACGCTCACCACCCAGGGATGCATGGTGTAGGCGAGGTCGCCCGCCGGGGACGGGGTGAGCCCGATCCGGTGGAGGCGGGCCGCCGTGCCGAGGGCGACCGCGGAGGGCAGCTCCATGCGCCGGATCCCGGAGAGCTCCTCGACCTCCTCCTGCTCCAGCCAGCCCTCGCAGCCGACGGCGAACTCCCCGTCGACCTTCTCCAGGGC
>NZ_MWIG01000203.1:0-12627 GCF_002156145.1 Streptomyces sp. NRRL B-24572
GAACAGCCCGGGGTCACAGGCAGGGGTCGGCCGCCCCCCGGCCGACCCCTGCCTGTGACCCCGGGCTGTTCGATTCCCACGTTTCGGTGGCAGGTTCTCCACAGATTGCGGGATGATCTCCCGTCCACAGGGTGGGGACTGCCAAGTTATCCGGATTGTGTCCACAGGGCTGCCTGGTGACAGTTCATCACCCCAGGTCAGACCCTTGTGGAATTGTTGGCAAACGATTTCCACAGGCTGTGGATGAATCTTTCGTCCACAGGGGGCCCCGAAGGTTGTCCACCGGCTGCCCACAGGGAGGAGTCGGTTGCCCACAGCTTCTCCACACCGCTGTCCACTGTTCGGCAACGAAACACGTCTGCTCACTGGGACGAGTGAAAGCGGTCACACCAAGGGAGACGTTTGGGCTGTGGGGAACCTGGGGAAAGCTGGGGACAGCGCTGGGGAGAACTCCCCATGGCCTGTGTACCGGCTGTGCAGAACTTTCGGGTGTCCACAGATACCCCCGGTTGTCCACGGGTTCCACCCACAGGCTCGGTGGACAAAAAACCGGATCTGACCTGCGCAAACGACGTTATCCACGGTTTCCACAGGCCCTACTACTACTCCCACATAGAGTTAGCCCGGAATTCGCTTCGAAGTGGGACCTGTGCACAACTCGGCGCCGGAGCTCCGTCGCACTCTCGTCTCGACTTGACCCCGAGCCGCACCGAGTGTCGGTGGCGTACGTCAGACTGGTTCCCGCAGTCGACGAAGAGCCAGCAACAGCAGGAGGCGGTTCCGGTGAAGATCCGGGTGGAGCGCGATGTACTCGCGGAGGCGGTGGCCTGGGTGGCCCGCAGCCTCCCGGCCCGTCCGCCGGCGCCCGTGCTCGCGGGCCTTCTCCTGAAGGCCGAGGACGGAGCCCTCAGCTTCTCGAGCTTCGACTACGAGGTCTCCGCGCGGGTCTCGGTCGAGGCCGAGGTCGAGGAGGACGGCACCGTCCTCGTCTCCGGCCGGCTGCTCGCCGACATCTGCCGCGCCCTCCCCAACCGTCCCGTGGAGATCTCCACAGACGGTGTACGGGCGACCGTGGTCTGCGGCTCCTCCCGCTTCACTCTCCACACCCTGCCTGTGGAGGAGTACCCGGCGCTGCCGGAGATGCCCACCGCGACCGGCACGGTCCCCGGTGAGGTCTTCGCCTCCGCCGCCGCGCAGGTGGCCATCGCCGCCGGCCGTGACGACACGCTGCCCGTCCTCACCGGCGTGCGCATCGAGATCGAGGGCGACACGGTCACCCTGGCCTCCACCGACCGCTACCGCTTCGCGGTCCGCGAGTTCCTGTGGAAGCCGGAGTCCCCGGACGCCTCCGCGGTCGCCCTGGTGCCCGCGAAGACCCTCCTGGACACCGCCAAGGCGCTCACCAGCGGCGACACGGTGACCCTGGCGCTCTCGGGCTCCGGCAAGGGCGAGGGTCTCATCGGCTTCGAGGGCGCGGGCCGCCGCACCACCACCCGCCTCCTGGAGGGCGACCTCCCGAAGTACCGGACGCTCTTCCCCACCGAGTTCAACTCGGTCGCGGTGATCGAGACCGCCCCCTTCGTGGAGGCCGTGAAGCGTGTGGCCCTGGTGGCCGAGCGCAACACCCCGGTCCGGCTGAGCTTCGAGCAGGGCGTCCTCATCCTGGAGGCCGGCTCCAGCGACGATGCACAGGCTGTGGAGAGGGTCGACGCGCAGCTGGACGGCGACGACATCTCGATCGCCTTCAACCCGACCTTCCTGCTGGAAGGCCTGAGCGCGATCGGCTCCCCGGTCGCCCAGCTCTCCTTCACGACGTCGACCAAGCCGGCGCTGCTGAGCGGCAAGCCCGCGCTCGACGCCGAGGCGGACGAGGCCTACAAGTACCTGATCATGCCGGTGCGGCTCTCGGGCTGATCAGCCGAAAACGGGGGCATCGCCTGAGCGGCTGACCCCACAGGTGTGCACCCGGGTCCGGGCGTAGGCTCGGACCCGGGTAAACCGCACACGACGCTTAAGGAATCTCTGATGGAGCTCGGTCTCGTCGGTCTCGGCAAGATGGGCGGCAACATGCGCGAGCGCATCCGCCGCGCAGGCCACACCGTCATCGGATACGACCGCAATCCGGACCTCGCCGATGTCCACAGCCTCGAAGAGCTTGTGAGCAAGCTCAAGGGTCCGCGCGTCGTGTGGGTCATGGTCCCGGCCGGTGCCGCGACCCAGTCCACCATCGACGAGCTGGCCGACCTGCTCTCCCCCGGCGACATCGTCGTGGACGGCGGGAACTCGCGCTGGACGGACGACGAGAAGCACGCCGAGGAGCTCGCCGCCAAGGGCATCGGCTTCGTCGACTGCGGCGTCTCCGGCGGCGTGTGGGGCCTGGAGAACGGCTACGCGCTGATGTACGGCGGCTCCGCCGAGGACGTGGCGAAGGTCCAGCCGATCTTCGACGCGCTCAAGCCCGAGGGCGAGTTCGGCTCGGTCCACGCGGGCAAGGTCGGCGCCGGCCACTTCGCGAAGATGGTCCACAACGGCATCGAGTACGCGATGATGCAGGCCTACGCCGAGGGCTGGGAGCTCCTGGAGAAGGTCGACTCGGTCACCGACGTGCGCGAGGTCTTCCGCTCCTGGCAGGAGGGCACGGTCATCCGCTCCTGGCTGCTCGACCTCGCGGTGAACGCGCTGGACGAGGACGAGCACCTGGACAAGCTGCGGGGCTACGCGTCGGACTCCGGCGAGGGCCGGTGGACGGTCGAGGCCGCCATCGACAACGCCGTTCCGCTGCCGGCGATCACCGCGTCGCTGTTCGCGCGGTTCGCCTCCCGTCAGGACGACTCCCCGCAGATGAAGATGATCGCCGCGCTGCGCAACCAGTTCGGCGGCCACGCGGTCGAGACGAAGAAGTAATCCACAGGCTGTGCACCCCGCGGTGCACAGCCGCCGGGGGAAGAAGGTCGGCGCCCACCATGCACGTCACGCATCTCTCGCTGGCCGACTTCCGCTCCTACGCCCGGGTCGAGGTCCCGCTCGACCCGGGCGTCACCGCTTTCGTGGGCGCGAACGGCCAGGGCAAGACCAATCTGGTCGAGGCCGTCGGCTATCTCGCGACCCTCGGCAGCCACCGCGTCGCCTCCGACGCCCCGCTCGTCCGGATGGGCGCCGAGCGGGCCGTCATCCGGGCCGCGGTCACCCAGGGCGAGCGCTCCCAGCTGATCGAGCTCGAACTCAACCCGGGCCGGGCCAACCGTGCCCGTATCAACAGGTCCTCGCAGGTCAGACCCCGTGACGTGCTCGGCATCGTGCGGACCGTGCTGTTCGCCCCCGAGGACCTGGCGCTGATCAAGGGCGACCCCGGCGAGCGCCGGCGCTTCCTCGACGAGCTGATCACGGCGCGCACGCCGCGCATGGCGGGCGTGCGCTCCGACTACGAGCGCGTGCTCAAGCAGCGCAACACGCTCCTGAAGTCGGCGGCGATGGCAAGGCGGCACGGCGGCCGCGGCATGGACCTGTCCACCCTGGACGTCTGGGACCAGCACCTGGCCAGGGCGGGCGCCGAGCTGCTCGCCCAGCGGCTCGACCTCATCGGCGTCCTGCGGCCGCTCGCCGACAAGGCGTACGAGCAGCTCGCGCCCGGCGGCGGACCGATCCTCCTCGAATACCGGCCCTCCGCGCCCGGCGCCGGGCACACCCGCGAGGAGCTGTACGAGCAGCTGCTCGCCGCCCTCGCCGAGGTCCGCAAGCAGGAGATCGAGCGGGGCGTCACGCTCGTCGGACCCCACCGGGACGAGCTCCTCCTCAAGCTCGGCGACCTCCCCGCGAAGGGGTACGCCAGCCACGGCGAGTCCTGGTCGTACGCGCTGGCGCTGCGGCTCGCCTCGTACGACCTGCTGCGGGCCGAGGGCAACGAGCCGGTCCTCGTCCTCGACGACGTCTTCGCCGAGCTGGACGCGCGGCGGCGCGAGCGGCTCGCGGAGCTGGTGGCGCCGGGCGAGCAGGTGCTCGTCACGGCGGCGGTGGACGACGACGTGCCGGGCGTGCTCACGGGCACCCGGTACGCGGTCTCCGGCGGAACAGTGGAACGGGTGTGACGGCTGTGACGGGTGTGACGGGTATGGGCGAGGAAAACTCTCCACAGTCTGTGGACAGGCCCGCGCCGACCGAGCCGTCGGGTGTGGACCTCGCCCGGGTCGCGCTGCGCGCCGCCAAGGAACAGGCCCGCGCGAAGGGCGCCGCCGCCCAGCAGAAGAAGCAGGCCCGACGCGGGGGCGGGCTGCGCTCCGGCGCGCGCGCCGACGGACGCGACCCGATGGCGCTCGGCGCCGCGATCAACCGGCTGATCACCGAGCGGGGCTGGGAGACCCCGGCGGCGGTCGGCGGCGTGATGGGGCGGTGGCCGCAGATCGTGGGCGAGGACCTCGCCAAGCACTGCGTACCGGTGAAGTTCGACGAGGAGCCGGATGCGCGGGTGCTGACGGTGCAGTGCGACTCCACCGCGTGGGCCACGCAGCTGCGGCTCCTTGCGCCGACGCTTGTGGCCCGGCTGAACGAGGACCTCGGGCACGGGACCGTGCGGATGATCAAGGTCCTCGGGCCGGGTGCGCCTCGGCGGGGGTACGGGCCGCTGCGGGCGCCGGGGTCCGTCGGGCCCGGGGACACGTACGGCTAGAGCGCCGGGAGTCTGTCGTGCGGGGTCGTCGCGAGGGCCCTCGTGGTGCGGGTCCAAGCGGTAGGGCGCCGTGCGCGTGGGCGTTGTGCCCACCCGTTCCGCCCTGCGGAACGATTGCCCACAACGCGCGGCGGAACGCATGCCCACAACTTGTGCCCACTGGCCGTCACCGCTCGAAGCGCTAGGTGGCCGTCAGGGGGCCCTGGAGCCCCTATCCGGATATGGGGAGTCGTCTCGCTCCCGCCCAGGGCGGCACATGCGCATTCAGGTACCGGCAAACCCCCATGAGTGTCGGTGGTACCGGTAGACTGGGAGACAATCCCGCCACCCTGCGGAACATGTCGAACGACGCAGCCGCTCCGGTATGCCCGGAGAGCGGCCTGTGCTGTGCCAGAAAGGGCGCTTCGTGGCCGATTCCGGCGACCCCAACGAGAACTCCCAGTACACCGCCAGCAATATCCAGGTCCTCGAGGGCCTGGATGCCGTGCGCAAGCGCCCTGGCATGTACATCGGCTCGACCGGCGAGCGCGGTCTGCACCACATGGTGCAGGAGGTCGTCGACAACTCGGTCGACGAAGCCCTGGCCGGCCACGCCGACACCATCGACGTGACGATCCTGGCCGACGGTGCCGTACGCGTCGTCGACAACGGCCGTGGCATCCCGGTGGGCATCGTGGCCTCCGAGGGCAAGCCGGCCGTCGAGGTCGTGCTGACCGTGCTGCACGCGGGCGGCAAGTTCGGCGGCGGCGGCTACGCCGTCTCCGGCGGTCTGCACGGTGTCGGCGTCTCGGTCGTGAACGCCCTGTCCACCAAGGTCTCCGTCGAGATCAAGACGGACGGCCACCGCTGGACGCAGGACTACAAGATGGGCGCCCCGACCGCCCCCCTCGCCCAGCACGAGGAGACCTCGGAGACCGGCACGTCGGTGACCTTCTGGGCCGACCCCGACATCTTCGAGACCACCGAGTACTCCTTCGAGACGCTCTCGCGGCGCTTCCAGGAGATGGCCTTCCTCAACAAGGGCCTGACGATCACGCTCACCGACGAGCGCGAGTCCGCGAAGGCGACCGTCGGCGCCGACGACCCAGACGCCGAGGCGGCCACCGAGTCGACCGCGCGCACGGTCAGGTACCACTACGAGGGCGGCATCGTCGACTTCGTGAAGTACCTCAACTCGCGCAAGGGCGAGCTGATCCACCCCACCGTGATCGACCTCGACGCCGAGGACAAGGACAAGAACCTGTCCCTCGAGGTCGCGATGCAGTGGAACAGCGGCTACAGCGAGGGCGTCTACTCCTTCGCCAACATCATCCACACCCACGAGGGCGGCACGCACGAGGAGGGCTTCCGTGCGGCGCTGACCTCGCTGATCAACAAGTACGCGCGCGACAAGAAGCTGCTCCGCGAGAAGGACGACAACCTCACGGGTGACGACATCCGCGAGGGTCTGACGGCGATCATCTCGGTCAAGCTGAGCGAGCCGCAGTTCGAGGGCCAGACCAAGACCAAGCTGGGCAACACGGAGGTCAAGACCTTCGTCCAGAAGGCGGTCTACGAGCACCTCAACGACTGGCTGGACCGCAACCCGAACGAGGCCGCGGACATCATCCGCAAGTCGATCCAGGCCGCCACCGCGCGCGTGGCCGCGCGCAAGGCGCGCGACCTGACCCGCCGCAAGGGCCTCCTGGAGTCGGCGTCCCTGCCGGGCAAGCTCTCCGACTGCCAGTCGAACGACCCGTCCAAGTGCGAGATCTTCATCGTCGAGGGCGACTCCGCCGGCGGCTCGGCCAAGTCCGGCCGCAACCCGATGTACCAGGCCATCCTGCCGATCCGCGGCAAGATCCTGAACGTCGAGAAGGCCCGCGTCGACAAGATCCTGCAGAACACCGAGGTCCAGGCGCTGATCTCCGCCTTCGGCACCGGTGTGCACGAGGACTTCGACATCGAGAAGCTCCGCTATCACAAGATCATCCTGATGGCGGACGCCGACGTCGACGGCCAGCACATCAACACCCTGCTGCTGACCTTCCTCTTCCGCTTCATGCGGCCGCTGGTCGAGGCCGGGCACGTCTACCTCTCCCGCCCGCCGCTCTACAAGATCAAGTGGGGCCGGGACGACTTCGAGTACGCGTACTCGGACCGGGAGCGGGACGCGCTCGTCGAGCTGGGCAAGCAGAACGGCAAGCGGATCAGGGAAGACTCGATCCAGCGCTTCAAGGGTCTCGGCGAGATGAACGCCGAGGAGCTGCGCGTCACCACCATGGACGTCGAGCACCGTGTGCTCGGCCAGGTCACCCTGGACGACGCCGCCCAGGCCGACGACCTGTTCTCGGTGCTGATGGGCGAGGACGTCGAGGCGCGGCGCTCGTTCATCCAGCGCAACGCCAAGGACGTTCGCTTCCTCGACATCTGAGTCGGTCTCAGCTGACCGTACGAAAGGACTGACGACCAGCAATGGCCGACGAAACCACTCCGACCACCGAAGAGCAGGAACCCGTGCTGCGGATCGAGCCCGTCGGGCTCGAGACCGAGATGCAGCGCTCGTACCTCGACTACGCGATGTCCGTCATCGTGTCCCGCGCGCTGCCCGACGTACGGGACGGCCTCAAGCCCGTCCACCGGCGCGTGCTGTACGCGATGTACGACGGCGGCTACCGGCCCGAGAAGGGCTTCTACAAGTGCGCCCGCGTCGTCGGCGACGTCATGGGTACGTACCACCCGCACGGCGACTCCTCGATCTACGACGCGCTCGTCCGCCTCGCCCAGCCCTGGTCGATGCGCCTGCCGCTCGTCGACTCCAACGGCAACTTCGGTTCCCCGGGCAACGACCCGGCCGCCGCCATGCGCTACACCGAGTGCAAGATGGCGCCGCTGTCGATGGAGATGCTCCGCGACATCGACGAGGAGACCGTCGACTTCACGGACAACTACGACGGCCGCAACCAGGAGCCGACGGTCCTCCCGGCCCGGTTCCCGAACCTGCTGGTCAACGGCTCCGCCGGCATCGCCGTCGGTATGGCCACCAACATCCCGCCGCACAACCTGCGCGAGGTCGCGGCCGGTGCCCAGTGGGCGCTGGAGCACCCCGAGGCCAGCCACGAGGAGCTCCTCGACGCGCTGATCGAGCGGATCAAGGGCCCCGACTTCCCCACCGGCGCGCTCGTCGTCGGCCGCAAGGGCATCGAGGAGGCGTACCGCACCGGCCGTGGCTCGATCACGATGCGCGCGGTCGTCGAGGTCGAGGAGATCCAGAACCGCCAGTGCCTGGTGGTCACGGAGCTGCCGTACCAGACCAACCCGGACAACCTCGCGCAGAAGATCGCCGACCTGGTGAAGGACGGCAAGATCGGCGGCATCGCCGACGTCCGCGACGAGACCTCGTCCCGCACCGGCCAGCGCCTGGTCATCGTGCTCAAGCGCGACGCCGTCGCCAAGGTCGTCCTCAACAACCTGTACAAGCACACCGACCTGCAGACGAACTTCGGCGCGAACATGCTGGCGCTCGTCGACGGCGTGCCGCGCACCCTCTCGCTCGACGCGTTCATCCGCCACTGGGTGACGCACCAGATCGAGGTCATCGTCCGCCGGACGAAGTTCCGGCTGCGCAAGGCCGAGGAGCGCGCCCACATCCTGCGCGGTCTGCTCAAGGCCCTCGACGCGATCGACGAGGTCATCGCCCTCATCCGGCGCAGCGACACCGTCGAGGTCGCCCGTACGGGCCTGATGGACCTGCTCGCGATCGACGAGATCCAGGCCAACGCGATCCTGGAGATGCAGCTCCGCCGGCTCGCCGCCCTGGAGCGCCAGAAGATCGTCGCCGAGCACGACGAGCTCCAGGCGAAGATCGACGAGTACAACGCGATCCTGGCCTCGCCGGAGAAGCAGCGTGCGATCGTCAGCGAGGAACTGGCCGCGCTCGTCGAGAAGTTCGGCGACGACCGCCGCTCCAAGCTGGTGCCCTTCGACGGTGACATGTCCATCGAGGACCTGATCGCCGAGGAGGACATCGTCGTCACCATCACGCGCGGCGGCTATGTGAAGCGGACGAAGACCGAGGACTACCGCTCGCAGAAGCGCGGCGGCAAGGGCGTGCGCGGCACGAAGCTGAAGCAGGACGACATCGTCGACCACTTCTTCGTCTCCACCACCCACCACTGGCTGCTCTTCTTCACGAACAAGGGCCGGGTCTACCGGGCCAAGGCGTACGAGCTGCCGGACGCCGGCCGGGACGCGCGCGGCCAGCACGTGGCCAACCTGCTGGCCTTCCAGCCGGACGAGCAGATCGCCCAGATCCTGGCGATCCGCGACTACGAGGCCGCGCCGTACCTGGTGCTCGCCACCAAGGCCGGCCTGGTGAAGAAGACCGCGCTGAAGGACTACGACTCGCCCCGCTCGGGCGGTGTCATCGCGATCAACCTGCGGGAGCGCGAGGACGGCAGCGACGACGAGCTGATCGGCGCCGAGCTGGTCTCCTCCGAGGACGACCTGCTGCTCGTCTCCCGGAAGGCGCAGTCGATCCGCTTCACCGCGACCGACGACGCGCTGCGCCCGATGGGACGCGCCACCTCGGGCGTCAAGGGGATGAGTTTCCGCGAGGACGACGAGCTGCTCTCGATGAATGTCGTCCGGCCCGGTACGTTCGTCTTCACCGCGACCGACGGCGGGTACGCGAAGCGCACCCCCGTCGACGAGTACCGCGTCCAGGGTCGTGGCGGCCTCGGCATCAAGGCCGCCAAGATCGTGGAGGACCGTGGCTCGCTCGTGGGCGCGCTGGTGGTCGAGGAGACGGATGAGATCCTCGCCATCACGCTGTCCGGCGGTGTGATTCGTACGCGAGTCAACGAAGTCAGGGAGACCGGCCGTGACACCATGGGCGTCCAGCTGATCAACCTGGGCAAGCGCGATGCCGTCGTCGGCATCGCACGGAACGCCGAGGCGGGCAGCGAGGACGACGACATCGAGGACGCCGAGGGCGTCGTCGAGTCGGCCGACTCGGTCGAGGCCGGAGCGGCCGAGGGCACGGAGCCCTCGGCCGGGGAGCACGAGGAGTAAGAGCGTGAGTGGAGCCACGGGCGCCGGATCGGCGGCTGCCGGAGCTTCTGCCGGTGCGGGAGCGAACGGCGCCCGTGGCCCCGCCACGGACTCCCAGGGGGTTGCGGTGACGGACACTCGGGGGCAGCAGCCCTCGTACGAGACCTACAACGGGCCGCTGCCCGGCGAGCGCCCCCAGGGGCAGCCGGGCGGGCCCTACCACCCGCCGCAGGCGTACGGCGCCCCCGCGGGCGGTACGCAGGGCGGGCAGACCGGGGCCGTGCGCCGGCCGCGGACCGGGGCGCGTACGACGCCCAGGACGCGCAAGGCGCGGCTGCGGGTGGCCAAGGCCGATCCGTGGTCGGTGATGAAGGTGAGCTTCCTGCTCTCCATCGCGCTGGGCATCTGCACGGTCGTGGCCGCGGCGGTGCTGTGGATGGTCATGGACGCCATGGGCGTCTTCTCGACGGTCGGCGGCACGATCAGCGAGGCCACGGGCTCGAACGAGTCCAACGGCTTCGATCTGCAGTCGTTCCTGTCGCTGCCGCGGGTGCTGATGTTCACCTCGGTGATCGCCGTGATCGACGTGGTCCTGATGACCGCCCTGGCCACGCTGGGCGCCTTCATCTACAACCTGTCGGCCGGTTTCGTGGGCGGTGTGGAGCTGACGCTGGCCGAGGACGAGTGACCTGCGAGGGGGCCGGGGAAGGAACCGATTTTGGGACTGGCCCCCACGTGCGCTAATGTTCAGGAGTCAGCGCGGCGGACACGAAAAACCGCAAAGCGCGGCGGGGCTATAGCTCAGTTGGTTAGAGCGCATCCCTGATAAGGATGAGGCCACAGGTTCAAATCCTGTTAGCCCCACAGATCGGATCGACCCGGATGGTACTCCATCCGGGTCGATCTGTTTGTGTGAGGTTTGAAGCAGGGGTGCGAAGACCGCACAGGTCACCGATCGGTATCGGTCGATGTGTAGAGTGGGCGTCAGAAGTCTCCTACGTCAACGAAAGACGAGGTCGCGCGGTGAAGAAGCTTCTCCTGGTCGCACTGGCCGCCATCGGCGGGCTCCTCGTGTACCGCCAGATCCAGGCGGATCGCGCCGAGCAGGATCTGTGGACGGAGGCGACCGACTCCGTGCCCGCAGGTTCCGGTGTCTGAGAGACACACACTCTGTGGGTGAAGCCCCGGCAGCGCATGAGCGCCGCCGGGGTTTCGCTGTTCCAGAGGGCGTGACACGGGCCTCCTTGGTTCGCTAGAGCAAACCGATGGCTTGCTAAAGCAAAGTCGAGTGATCGCGGGCCAGGGCGAATCCACCGCGCGGGCGGACACCGTAGGTACGGGCGGGGCAGGATGGACCGGCACCACGGCCGTCGCGGTGGGCGGCGGGGCGCCGGTGCTGCTCGCCGGGGTGCTGATCGCCCTCGGGCGGGCGCGGCGCAGGGCGGGAAGGAACGGGAGAGACGCGTGAGCACGCAGGCGGGGAGGCGGCCCGGGATCGGCCGGAGGGCGGGAGCCCTGATCGCGGCGGCCGCGGCGGTGGGCGCGGTGACGGCACTGCCCGTCCAGGCCCGGGCGGCCGAAGGCGCCGAGGGGGCGGCGGTGCCCCCGTACGCCTTCGACGGCTCGGCCCAGCAGATCCAGGGCGCCGCCTCCAGCCTGGACGCGAAGGCCCTGAAGACCGGCCAGACGTACCGGGACACCCTCAAGAAGGACGGCAAGGTCTACTACCGGGTCGACCTCGACACCCGGCGGAACGCGTACGTGTCCGTGGTCGCCGTGCCGAAGCCGGGCGGGAAGGTCGAGTACGGCGACGGCTTCAAGGTGACCATGCAGGACGGCTCCGGCGCCGAATGCAGCTACCAGCAGGTCGACTTCGGGTCGGCCGACTACCCGCGCCCCCTCGCCGGGTACGCCCGCCGGATCGTCGACGCGGACAGCTCCAGCTGCCAGCAGGCGGGGGCCTTCTACGTGCTCGTCGAGCGCTCCTCGAAGGCGACCTCCACCCCGGACGACTGGGGGCTCGAGATCCGCCACCTGTCCGAGCCGCCGCTGAAGAAGGCCGGGCCGACCGAGCTCCCGTCCGCCTGGCCCTCCGCCACGCCCGCGCCGCCCACGGGCGGCCCCAGGCCGCGACAGGGCGGCTCCGGCATCCACGACGCCGCCTCGCTGACCCAGGGCGAATGGCGTTCCGACATCCGGCCCGGCCAGACGCTCTTCTACCGGGTGCCGGTCGACTGGGGACAGCAGCTCTTCACCACCGCCGAGCTCGGCAGCAGCTCCGCCTCCGACGCGTACGTCTCCAACGCCCTCGTCCTCTCCCTGGAGAACCCGGCGCTCGGCCACGTCGACGAGAACACCGTCACCTACGACGGGAAGCCCGCGACGGTGGCGCTCGGTCCGCAGCGGCCGGTGGCCCACGAGAACCGCACCGCGTACGACGACGCCACCAACGGCATGCGGTTCGCCGGCTGGTACTACCTGTCGGCCACCCTCAGCCCGGCGGTCGCCAAGGACTACGGCGACAAGCCGGTGCCGCTGACGCTGCGGGTGAGCGTGATGAACGAGGCGAAGGCCGGGCCCGGGTACGACGGGGACCCCGGCCCTTTCACCGTGACCGCCGGTGACAAGGAGGCGGCCGCGAGCGGCTCCAGCGGCGCGCAGGTGGAGCAGGCCGCCGAGCGGAGCGGCTCCATGCGGATCGTCGCGGCGGCCGGCATCGGCACCGGGACCGTACTGCTCCTGGGGCTCGGGGCCTGGACCCTGCTGGCCCGGCGCAGGGCCTAGAACCCTTCGGGCTCAGACCTGCGTCAGGGCCCAGAAACCGACCGCGAGCGACACCAGCGCGAGCAGGAGCACCGGGACCGCCACCTTCGGGGGCGGTCCCGGCCGCCGTACCGGGGCGAGTGCCGCGGGGGCGGTGGGAGCCGTGGGTG
>NZ_MWIG01000204.1:0-12986 GCF_002156145.1 Streptomyces sp. NRRL B-24572
CTACGCCGGACCCGGCGAGCCGCAGGGCCACATAGGCCTCGACGGTGGCGGAGAGCTCGCCGGGTCCGGCGTAGAAGGTGGCCCAGGCGCCGTCCTCGCGCTGCTCGCGACGGATGTGGAGGGCGGCCGCGTGGGTGGTGTCGGCGTCGAGGATGCCCAGGAACTGGCGGAGGAGAAGGTCCTCGGCGTCCATGGTGACGTTGGTCTCCAGGTCGCCCTTCCACCAGCCGGCCGGGTCCTGCCGGGCGAGCAGGTGCTCGACGGCCCGTTCGGCGGCCCGCGCGGCGGCGCCGTCGAGGCCGAGGGCGCCGGACGCGGTGGTCCCGTCGAGGCCGAGGGCGCCGGACGCGGTGGTCCCGTCGAGGGCCGGTCCGGCGGACGCACCGGTCCCGTCGAGGGCCGGTCCGGCGGGCGCACCGGTCCCGTCCGGCCCGGACGCGCCGGGCGCACCCGTCCCGTCGGGTCCCGACGCCGTGGCGTCGCTGTCGTTCGTCTTGTTGGCCGCGGCTGCCCGGGGGCCCACGGCCCCGGCGCTTCCGTCGGTCGTCGCTGTCATGGCTTCCCCTTTGCGCAGTCGGTTCCTTCTGCTTCTGCGGGTCTGCCGTCGGCCGGCGCCGGATGGCACCGGCCGGCGACTGCGAACTCATATCAGGGTGATGGTGATCATCTCTTCCGTACGACGACGAAGTCGGCCAGTGCGGCGAACTGGTCCCGCACCCGGGCGGGCATGTCCACCTCGTTGAGGGCCGCGATCGCGACGGCGTGCTGGCGGCGGGCCTCCTGGGAGGTCCACTCGCGGCCCCCGGCCTCCTCGATGAGGGCCGCGCGGGTGGCGAACTCCTCCTCGGAGAAGGTGTCGAAGTCGGTGGACTTGGCGTCCGCGGCGAGGAGTTCGCCGAGCCGCTCGGAGGCCGGGCCGCCCGCGGCGAGGGCGGCGACGACCGGGAGGGACTTCTTGCGCTGGCGCAGGTCGCTCCAGGTCTGCTTGCCGGTGGCCTCCGGGTCGCCCCAGATGCCGAGCAGGTCGTCGACGGCCTGGAAGGCGAGGCCCAGGTGGTAGCCGTACTCCTCCAGCTTGTCGGCGGTCCGGTCGTCGCAGCCCGCGAGGACGGCGCCGATGGAGGCGGCGCAGGCGAGCAGGGCGCCGGTCTTGTTGCCCTCCATCTCCAGGCACTCCTCGACGGTGACCCGCTCGCGGTGCTCGTAGGAGATGTCCTGCGCCTGCCCGTCGATGAGCTTGCGGTTGGCGGTGGTGAGACGGCGGGTGGCGCGGCCGGCCTCGACGGTGCCGAGTTCCAGCAGCATCTCGTTGGCGAGGGCGGAGAGCGCGTCGCCGACCAGGATGGCCTGGGCGGGGCCGTGCACCTTCCACACCGTGTCGCGGTGGCGGCGCTGCTCGTCGCCGTCCATCAGGTCGTCGTGCAGCAGCGAGAAGTTGTGCACGAGCTCCACGGCGACGGCGCCGGGGACCCCGACCTCGGGCGCGGCGCCCGCGGCCTCGGCCGACATCAGGGCGAGGGCCGGTCGTACGGCCTTGCCGCTGTCGGCGTCCGTCGGGTTGCCGTGGGCGTCGATCCAGCCGAAGTGGTAGGCGGCCACGGTGTCCATGGGCGGCGCGAGGCGGTCGACGGCCGCCCGCAGTACGGGGGTGGACAGGGTCCGCCCCCGCTCCAGCAGTGCGGACACGTCCGCGGTGTCGACGGCCGGATTTCCCGGCGGCACTGTCGGCACGGTCTCTCCTCTTGTTCCGGTACTCACACTCATACCGCCTCCTGCAGCGGATGGTCATGGCGGCGGCCGAGGGCGGAGAGCGCGGCGCCCGCGGCGCTGAATCCGCTGCGGACGGCACCCTCCATGGTCGCGGGCCAGCCGGTGGCGGTCCAGGCCCCGGCCAGGTAAAGACCCGGGGCCCGGGTGCGGGCGCCGGGCCGGAGCCGGCCGACGCCCGGGGCGGGGGCGAACGTGGCCGTCCGCTCCCTGGTGACGAAGAAGTCGCGGACCCCGGCGCCGCGGGCGGCGGGCAGCAGCCGCTCCAGCTCGGGGAGGTACTTGGCGCGCAGGGCGGCGACGGGTTCGTCGATCTCGTCCTGGGCGGCGGACTGCGAGACGGCGAGGTACTGGCCGCCGCCGGTGAGTCCGGAGGAGTCGGTGCGGTCGAAGACCCACTGCACCGGGGAGCCGAGCGCGGTGAAGAACGGCCGCTTCAGCACCTTGCGGTCGTAGACGACGTGCAGGTTGAGGATGGGCGCGGTGGCGATGTCGAGGAGCCGGTCGGGGTCGTCGAGGGCGCCTTCGGGCAGCAGGCCGTGGGTCTCGTGCTGCGGGACGGCGAGGACGACGGCGTCGGCCTCGATCCGCTCCCCCGGTACGTCGACGGCCCAACGCCCCTCGTCGGTACGGGAGATCCGCTCGGCCTTGGTGCGGAGCAGGGTGCGGACGCCGAGGGCGTCGAGCTCCTTCGCGGCCCGGGTGTCGTGGAGTTCGCCGAGCGGGACGTGGGCCCAGCCGATGTCGGCGGCGCCGGGCTCGGAGAGGAGTCCGGTCTTGAAGACCATCGCGGCGAGCCCCATGGAGGCCTGCGGGGCGGGGGCGTTGAGGGTGGGGATGCCGACGAGGTCCCAGAGGGCCTCGACGGTCCGTGGGGACTGTCCGTGCCGGCCGAGCCAGGTGGCGAAGTCGATGCCGTCGAGCGCCGGGTCGGCGGGGTCGAGCTTCTTCAGGGCGAGCGCGGCCCGGCCGACGGAGGCGCGCTCGGCGAGGGAGAGGTGCGGGTAGCCGGCGAGGCTGCGCGCGAGGTGCAGCGGCACGGGGAGGTTGTCGCGGCGGATCCGGCCGAGCCGGGGGCCGCGGGGGTGCGCGACGTCGAGGACGGGGACGTCGAGTCGGTCCTGGAGGGGCGCGAGGCGGGCGCCGTCGACCCGGTCGAGGAACCAGCGGTAGGCGGTGCAGCAGCGCAGGTAGACGTGCTGGCCGTTGTCGACGGTCAGGTCCCCGCGCCGGAAGGAGAAGGCGAGGCCGCCGAGCCGGGGCCGGCCTTCGAGCAGGGTGACGCGGACGCCGCTCTCGGCGAGCCGGAGCGCGGCGGTGATCCCGGCGAGCCCGCCGCCGACGACGACGGCGGAGTGCTGCCGACCGCCGCCGGTGTCGGTGCCGGCGTCCGCGGCCCGACCGGCACGGGAGACCGGCGCAGTGCCCGGGTCGGTGCCTGCGGCCCGGTCGGCGCCCTCGCCGGGTGTGCCCGGTCGGGTGTTCCGCTCGGTTCCTTCGGGGTTCACGCGGCCTCCGTTCGGGTCGTCGCGGTCGGATTCGGGTGCACCTCGAGCAGGGACGCCGGGACGGCGCCGGAGGTTGCCCGGGAGGGGGACGGGCTCATCAGGCACGCCCCCTGGCGGTGCGTCGGGCGATGTGGCGGGTGTCGAGGCCGGAGAGGCCGCGCACCGCGACGTACGCCTTCTCGCGGCCCGGCAGCGAGACGCGGCCGCGCAGGACGGCCCCGGGGTCGCGCTCGATCCGGTCGAGGAGGCGCCGGTAGATGCCGGCCATGGCGGCGACGCAGGCGCCGCTGCGCCGGTCGAGCATGGGCAGGAGCCGGTAGCCCTCGGCGAACAGGGCGCGGGCGCGCCGCACTTCGAAGTGGACGAGCCCGGCGAAGTCGGCGCCGGGGGCCGGGGCGCCGCCGCCGAAGCCGTCTCCGCAGCCGAACTTGGCGAGGTCGTCGGCGGGCAGGTAGGTGCGCCCGTTCCCGGCGTCCTCGCGCACGTCCCTGAGGATGTTGGTGAGTTGGAGCGCGAGGCCCAGGGTGTCGGCGTACTCGGGGGCCCGGTCGGCGCCCTGGGCGCCGGGCTGGGTGCCGAAGACGCCGAGGGAGAGCCGGCCGATCGCGCCGGCGACGCAGCGGCAGTAGACCTTGAGGTCGTCCCAGGTCTCGTAGGTCGCGCCGCGCACGTCCATGAGGACGCCGTCGATGAGCTCGTCGAGGCCGTCGAGCGGGATCGGGAAGCGGCGGGCCGAGTCGGCGAGGGCGACGGCGACGGGGTCGGTGTCGTCCTCCTCGACGAGGCCCTTGCGGATGCGGTCGAGGATGTCCCGGGTGGCTTCGAGCCGTTCCCGCTTGTCCTCGGGCGCGAGCGTGCCGTCGCCGATGTCGTCGACGCGCCGCGAGAAGGCGTACAGCGCGGACATCGCCTGCCGCTTCTCGGACGGGAGCAGCCGGATCCCGTAGGCGAAGTTGCGGGCCTGCTGTCCGGTGACCGCCTCGCAGTAGCTGTAGGCGGCCTGAACCGGTGCGGACGGCTGGTGCTGTGCCTCCACGGTCGCGCTCACCCCTCTCTCCGCGCCCGGAGCAGTACCGCTCCCGCCTGGCGCATCAGGCTCGGCTTGGTGGACTTGGGCGGCCCGGCCAGCACGTCGTATCCGGCGTCGGTGACGGCGTCGAGCGCGGCGAGTCCCCCGGCGGTGAAGCCGGCGAGGAGGAGGCGGAGCCGTCCGTGGACGCTGCCGACGAGCGGGGCGCCCGTGTGCAGGAGGGTGCGGGCCCGCTCGGCCTCGAAGGCGATCAGGGCCCGCACGGAGGCGCCGGCGGTGGGCGCGGCGAGGTCGTGCTCGGTGACGCGGAAGCGCTCCAGGTCCTCGGCCGGCAGGTAGACCCGGTCGCGGGCGAGGTCCTCGGCGACGTCCTGGAGGTGCTCGACGATCTGGAGGGCGGTGCAGATCTCGTCGGAGCGCCGGATCCGCTCGGGGGTGTCGGTGCCGGTGATCGCGAGGACGAGCCGGCCGACGGGGTTGGCGGAGAGCTCGCAGTACGCGAGGAGGTCCTCGTACGTCTCGTAGCGGCGGACCAGCTGGTCCTGCCGGTTGGCGGCGATCAGGCCGAGGAAGGGCTCCGGGGCGAGCCCGCACCGGCGGACGGTCGGCTGGAGGGCGCGCAGGAGCGGGTGGTGCGGGGTGGAGTCGAAGACCCGGCGGAGGTCGGCCTCCAGGGCGTCGAGGAGCACGAGCCGGTCGTCCGCGGCCGCGGGGTCGACGCCGAGGTGGCGGGCGTCGGCGTCGCCGGGGGCGAGGTCGCCGTCGCCGATGTCGTCGACGAGCCGGGCGAAGCCGTAGACGGCCATGAGGTCGTCGCGCCAGGCGCGGGGCAGGAAGAAGGGGGCCACGGGGAAGTTCTCGTCCGCGGCCTTGCCGAGTGTGGCACGCGAGGCGGCGTCGGTGCGCGCCTGCCGGGTCTCCGTCACTGGGCGCTTCCTGACGGAGGGACGGCGACACCCTCGTGGAGCTGGAGATTCTGCGTCATGGCCGTCACGACTCCCGTTCTACACTGCCGATCCAATCCATCCTATTTCGGACACGCCGCCGACCCCTGCCCGTGGGGCCGCCGCGCGGAAGCCCGAGGGCCGCGGGGTATCGCCCTACTTGCCGCGAAACAGACCGGTCCAGCTTACGTTGTACGACGACCTTCGCCATTCCGGGGTGGCAGCCGTCGCGATCCCCGTCCGTACGAGGCGTCAACCTTCCCGCACCACAAGGGAGTTCGGACTCAGTCGACGCCCGCGCCGGAGAGCACCATGGCGAGGGTCGCCTCGACGACGACGCTCCTGCCCTGCGGGGAGAGGCGGCGAAGGGGACCGTCGACCAGGAGGAGTGACAGTCCGTGCACGGCCGACCACGCGGCGGCGCCGGTGGCGGGGCGGCCGCCCGGCCGCGCGGTGCCGAGCGTCGCGAGTGCTTCGAGCGCCTCCCTGAGCAGGGTGAACGCGCGGATCTCGGGTTCGCCGGACGGCCGCTCCGGCGCGGGCTCGCCGACCGCGTGGGGGCGGGGCACGCAGAACGCGGCCCGGTAGAGGCCGGGCTGCTCCACGGCGAAGCCGACGTACCCCCGGCAGAGGGCGGTGACCCGACGCTCGGCCGCGAGGACGGGGTCGTCGGCGCCGGGCTCGCGGGCGGCGGCGCGCTCCATGGCGGCGGCGAGTTCCCGCCGGGCGTGGGCCCGGACGGTGCGGAGGAGTTCGCCGCGCCCGTCGAAGTGCCGGTAGGCGGCGGTGGGTGAGACGCCGACCCTGCGGGCGGCCTCGCGCAGGACGACCCGCTCGGGTCCTCCTTCGGTGGCGAGGTCGACGGCCGCGCAGACCAGCGCGTTGCGCAGATCGCCGTGGTGGTAGGTCTTTCCCGCCGAGGTCGCTGCCATGGGCTCATCCTGCCCGAAGTTAACCGCATGAACATTCCAGGTGGGGCTCGCGACGCGCGGAAACCGGAAGAGCCCCCACCGGATGAATCCGGCAGGGGCTCCCCAGGGGCGCGAACCTCAGCGCGCGGTCTCGCGCTCGTAGGCCTTGAGGACCTCGTCCGTGGGGCCGTCCATCAGGAGCTGCCCCTTCTCCAGCCAGAGCACCCGGTCGCAGGTGTCCCGGATGGACTTGTTGCTGTGGCTCACCAGGAAGACCGTGCCGGCCTCCTTGCGGAGCTCGCGGATGCGCTCCTCGGAGCGGATCTGGAACTTGCGGTCACCGGTCGCCAGCGCCTCGTCGATGAGGAGGACGTCGTGGTTCTTGGCCGCCGCGATGGCGAAGCGGAGCCGGGCGCCCATGCCGGAGGAGTACGTCCGCATGGGCAGGCTGATGAAGTCGCCCTTCTCGTTGATGCCGGAGAAGTCGACGATGTCCTCGTAGCGGGAGCGCACCTCCTCGCGGCTCATGCCCATGGCGAGGCCGCCCAGGATCACGTTGCGCTCGCCGGTGAGGTCGTTCATGAGGGCCGCGTTGACGCCCAGGAGCGAGGGCTGCCCGTCGGTGTAGACCTTGCCGCTCTCGGTGGGGAGCAGGCCGGCGATGGCGCGGAGCAGCGTGGACTTGCCGGAGCCGTTGGTGCCGATGAGGCCGATGGCCTCGCCCCGGTAGGCGGTGAAGGTGACGCCGCGGACGGCGTGGACCTTGCGGACGCCCCGGCTGACCTCGGCCTTGCCCCGGCCGACGATCCGGCTGAGCGCCGCCGTGGCGCTGCCCTTGCCGCCGCCACCGGTGTTGACCCGGTAGACGATGTGGACGTCGTCGCAGATGACGGTGGGGACGCGGTCCCGATTCGTGTCAGCCACGCCCGTACCTCTCCTCGGCCTTCCAGAAGTAGACGAAACCGCCGATGCCGAAGACCAGCGCCCAGATCCCGGCGGTCATCCAGACGTGGTCCGGCAGGTTGTGCGCGCTGTAGCCGTGGATCATGGCGTAGCGCATCAGGTCCATGTACACGGCCGCCGGGTTGTACATGAGGATGTCGGAGATCCAGGCCGGCTTGTCGGCGAGCATGGTCTGGATCGAGAACATCACGCCGGACGCGTACATCCAGGTCCGCATGATGAAGGGCATCAGCTGCGCGAGGTCGGGCGTCTTGGCGCCCATCCTGGCCACGATGAGCGCGAGCCCCGTGTTGAACACGAACTGCAGGAACAGCGCCGGGATCACCAGCAGCCACCGGAGGGAGGGGTAGCTGCCGAAGAAGAGCGCGATCGCCACCAGCACGATCATCGAGTACAGCAGCTGCTGGAGCTGCTGGAGCGAGAAGGAGATCGGGAGGGTGGCGCGGGGGAAGTGCAGGGCCCGGACGAGTCCGAGGTTGCCCGAGATCGCCCGGACGCCCGCCATGACCGAGCTCTGGGTGAAGGTGAACACGAAGATGCCGGTGACGAGGAACGGGATGTAGACGTCCTTGCTCATCCCCTGCCCGGCGCCCAGGATCAGCCCGAAGATCAGGTAGTAGACCAGGGCGTTGAGCAGCGGGGTCGCCACCTGCCAGACCTGGCCCAGCTTGGCCTGGCTGTACTGGGCGGCCAGCTTCGCGGAGGAGAAGGCCAGGATGAAGTGGCGCCGGCTCCACAGGTCGCGGACGTACTCGAACAGACCGGGCCGGGCGCCGCTGACGGCCAGGCCGTACTTCGCGGCGAGGGCGGCCGGCTCCAGGCCCTCGTCGACGGAGGACGGAGGCGCGCTCGTCGCGACCGCCCCGCCCAGGTGTGTGTCACTCACAGTCGAAACTTTCGTGTTCAAGATGTGCGGCACGTGGAGTACCACGATGTCAGACGACCGGGGGGCGACCCAGCCGGGTCAGGCGCCACACCGTACGCCACCTCATGGGGCGGCGCGGTCCGCAGGGGGTCGTCCAGCCCGCGCGGAATCCGCCGACCCACGCCTTCAGCGCGGAGGGCGAGGGCCGCCGGGCCAGGGTGAGCAGGAGCCAGACGCCGAGGTAGACCGGCACCAGGGGCGCGGGCAGGTTGCGACGTGCCAGCCACACTCGGTTGCGGGCCACGTTGAAGTGGTACGAGGCGTGCCGGGAGGGGGCCGTGGTGGGGTGCAGCAGCACCATGTCGGAACGGTAGTCGATCATCCAGTCGGCGTCGAGCGCGCGCCAGGCGAGGTCGGTCTCCTCGTGCGCGTAGAAGAACTCGTCCGGCAGACCGCCGACTTCGGCGAAGACCTTGGTGCGGACGGCGTTGGCGCCGCCGAGGAAGGTGGTGACCCGCGAGGAGCGCATCGGGTCGGCCGAGCGGAGCCTCGGCACGTGCCGGCGCTGGGTGATCCCGGTCTCCGGGTCGGCGATCCGGAAGCTGATGATGCCGAGGCGCGGGTCGGCGGTGAAGGCCTGCCGGACCAGCTCGGCGGTGTCCGTGTGGGCGAGCAGCCCGTCGTCGTCGAGGAAGAGCAGGACGTCGACGTCGGTGCCGCCGGGGCCGAAGGCCTCGATGCCGACGTTCCGGCCGCCGGGGATGCCGAGGTTCTCGGGCAGGTCGACGGTCCGTACCCAGTCGGGCACCCCGGTGACCGGGGTGCCCTGACCGACGACGACGACCTCGATCGGGTCGCCCTCCTGCTTCGCGACCGAGTCGATCAGCGCGCGCAGGTCGTCGGGGCGGTTGCCCATCGTGATGACGACGGCACCCACCCTGAGCGGCGTACTCACGGCCGGCCTCACTTCAGCCTGCTGGAGACCATGATCGACACCAGGTGCAGCACGGTCTGGAGCAGCGCGATGCCGGCGAGGACGGCGACGCCGAGCCGGGAGAAGAAGAGGTCCCCCCGGACCTGGTCCGCGATCGCCAGGACCACGATGAGCAGCGAGGCCTCGATGCCGAGGACGAGCCGGTGGAACTTGAGCGCGGCGGCGGCCCGGCGGGCCAGCGCCATGCCGGAGGAGCGCGGCTCGGACGCCGCCTCCTTGACCGGCGGCAGACCGCCCTGGTGGCGGGCGACGCCGACGAGGTCGGTCTCGGCCTTGATCAGGATGGCGCCGAGCGCTGCGAGCGTGCCCAGGAAGGCCCAGAGCCAGTCGATCCGGCCCGTGCCCCACAGGTCGGCGGCGCGCAGGCCGAAGCCGACGAGGACGGCCGCGTCGCACAGATAGGCGCCGACCCGGTCCAGGTACACCCCGCCGAGCGAGAACTGCTTCTTCCAGCGGGCCACCTCGCCGTCGACGCAGTCGAGCAGCAGGTAGAGCTGGACCATGAGCGCGCCGAGCAGCGCCCCCGGGATCCCGGGCACGAGCAGGGCCGGTGCGGCGAGGACGCCCGCGAGCGTCATGACGTACGTGAGCTGGTTCGGCGTGACCTTGGTGCCGACGAGCTGCCGGGTGATCCTGAGCGAGATCTCCCGCATGTACAGGCGGCCGCCCCAGTGCTCACCGCTGCGCCGGTCCTTCACACCCGGCGGGTGGACGACCGGGCGGAGCTCCGCCACCGAGGGCTTCCGCGCGGGACGGACCTCAGCTACCGATGGATTTGGCATAGTCGGCGTACGCGTCCCTGATCTCGTCGTCGGACAGGTCGAGGTGTTCGAGGATGGTGAAGCGGCCCGGCCGGGTCTGCGGGGCGAAGGACACCGCCTGGACGAACTCGTCCACGGTGAAGCCCATCTCCTCCGGCAGCACGGGCAGCCCGTGCCGGCGCAGGGTCTCGACCATCTGCGCTGACCCGTCGTGGGCGCCGCGCAGGTGCATGGCGAAGGCCGCGCCGAGACCGCACTGCTCGCCGTGGCTGGCGGCGCGGGTCGGGAAGAGCAGGTCGAAGGCGTGGCTGATCTCGTGGCAGGCGCCCGAGGAGGGGCGGCTGTCCCCGCTGATCGACATGGCGATGCCGGACATCACCAGGCCCTCGGAGAGGCTGACGAGGAAGTCGTCGTCGCCGACTCCGCCGGGGTGGCGGAGCACCGCTTCGCCGGCGCTGCGGGCCATGGCGGCCGCGAGGCCGTCGATGGGCTCGCCGGTCTCGCGGTGCGAGAGCTCCCAGTCCGCGATGGCGGAGAGGTTGGAGATCGCGTCGCCGATGCCGGAGCGGACGTAGCGGATCGGCGCGTCCCTGATCACGTCGAGGTCGATGACCAGCGCGATCGGGGTGGGCACGCCGTAGGAGCCGCGGCCGTTGTCGTTGTCGAGCGTGGAGATCGGCGAGCAGATCCCGTCGTGCGACAGGTTGGTGGCGATGGCCACCAGCGGCAGCCCGACCCGGGCCGCCGCGTACTTCGTCACGTCGATGATCTTGCCGCCGCCGAGGGCGACCACGGCGTCGTACCGCTTGCCGCGCATGGCGTCGGCGAGCTTCACGGCCTCGTCGATCGTGCCGCCCGAGACCGGGTACCAGTCGGCATCCGGCAGCTCGGGGGCGAAGTGGTCACGCAGCTTGAGGCCCGAGCCGCCGCTGATGGCGACAGCGATCTTGCCGTTGCTGGAGATCCGCTGGTCCGCGAGGAGCGCGGACAGGTCGTCCAGCGCTCCCCGGCGGATGTCGACGACGACCGGCGAGGGGATCAGCCGAGTCAGTACTGGCACGCGATCTCACGGCCCTTCGCGAGGTCGTCGTGGTTGTCGATCTCGACCCACTTGACGTCGCCGATGGGGGCCACGTCGACGGTGAAGCCGCGGTTGACGAGCTCCTGGTAGCCGTCCTCGTAGTAGAGGTCGGGGTCGCGCTCGAAGGTCGCCTTGAGGGCGTCGGCGAGCTCCTCGGCGGCCTCGGCCTCGATGAGCGTGACGCCGATGTACTCGCCGGTGGCGGTGGCCGGGTCCATGAGCTTGGTGATGCGCTGGACGCCCTTTTCCGGGTCGACGATGACCTTCATCTCCTCGTCGGCGAGGTTCTTCACCGTGTCGAGGGCGAGGATGATCTTCTGGCCCTTGCCGCGGGCGGCGAGCAGGGTCTTCTCGACGGAGACCGGGTGGACGGTGTCGCCGTTGGCGAGGATCACACCGCGCTTGAGGACCTCACGGGCGCACCACAGGGAGTAGGCGTTGTTCCACTCCTCGGCCTTGTCGTTGTCGACGAGGGTGATCTTCAGGCCGTACTTGGCCTCGAGGGCGTCCTTGCGGGCGTAGACGGCCTCCTTGCGGTAGCCGACGACGATGGCGACCTCGGTGAGGCCGATCTCGGCGAAGTTCTTGAGGGTGCCGTCGAGGATGGTCAGCTCGTTCTCGGTGCCCTCGCCGGACACGGGCACGAGGGCCTTCGGAAGCGTCTCGGTGTAAGGGCGCAGACGCCGTCCGGCACCGGCTGCCAGTACGAGGCCGATCATGCTGTTTCTCCTTCGTCGTGAACGGCGGGTGCTCCGGCGGAGACCCAGAAGCGGATGGACTCCACGAGCACCACGAGGGCGACGGCGACCGCGAGCGCGGTCAGTGCCAGGGTGAAGTCGTCGCCGCGGTCCGCCAGGAGGGCGGCGAGGACGGTCACCAGGAGCGTGCGCCCCTCGTGTCCGCCGGTGACGCGCACCAGCCAGGCGGGCGGCGCGCCGGTGCCGCCGCGGATGCGGTACACCGTGTCGTAGTGATGGTAGGCGACGGCCGCGACCAGCCCGAATGCGGCCGGGAGGGCCTGGGGGGCGTCCGACTTCGCCGCGAGGACGAGTACGGTGCCGTACTCGGCGGCGCGGAAGAGCGGGGGCAGCAGCCAGTCGAGGGAACCCTTGAGCGGCTGGGAGACGGCGAGTCCGGACAGGAGCACGTAGGCGACGGCGCCGCCCACCGCGGTCCAGGGGTCGCCCTGGACAAGGGCCGAGCCGAGCACGGCGACCGCGCCGAAGGCCGCCAGCAGCGGCGTGCTCGCGTAGTGGCGGGCGTCACGGGACCGGAGCCGCGCGACGGTCTCGGCGATCGGTCCCGAGTCCGTGAGGTCCGCCAGCGCCCGCGCCGCCCGGTCCGTCCGCTTGGCCTTGCGGGTCAGGGAGCGCAGGACGCGGCCCGCCGTGGTGTAGCAGGCGCCGAAGGCGCAGCCGATGATCAGGGCCCAGAAGACGATCCGGGGGCTGGTGGCGGCGGTGAGGACGGCGATCATCGCCCAGCGCTCGCCGATCGGCAGGATGATCATGCGGCGGGCCCAGACCGTCCAGCCGACGCCGTCCAGCCTGCTGGAGAGCGCGGCGGTCGGGCTGGTGTTGGCGGTGGCGTCGTGGTTGGCCTCGTTGAACGAGAAGTCCACGACGTGCCGGCAGGTCATGAGGACCATCGCGCCGAGCGCGAGGGCCCACACGTCGTCCCCGTTGCGGGCGGCGCCGAGGGCGAGGCCCGCGTAGAAGGCGTACTCCTTGGCCCGGTCGAAGGTGGCGTCGAGCCAGGCGCCCATCGTCGAGTACTTGAGCGCGTAGCGGGCGAGCTGCCCGTCCGTGCAGTCGAGGACGAAGGAGACCAGGAGGAGGACGCCGGCGGCGACGTACCCGCCGCGCTCGCCGGTGGCCGCGCAGCCGGCCGCGATCAGCGCGGTGAGCAGCGAGGCGGTGGTGACCTGGTTGGGGGTGAGTCCGCGGCGCGCGCACCAGCGGGCGATGTAGCGCGAGTACGGGCTGATGAAGAAGGTGGTGAAGAAGCCGTCGTGCGCCTTGACGGCCGAGCGCAGGCGTACGGCCTCGTCGTCGACGGCGGCGACGGCGGCGCGGGCCGTGTCGCGGGCCTCGGCGTCGGTGGGCACGGTGGCGACGAGGGTGCCGAGCTGGGGCCGGTGCACGGCGACGCCGTCGGCGTCG
>NZ_MWIG01000205.1:0-12519 GCF_002156145.1 Streptomyces sp. NRRL B-24572
GAGATCATCAAGCGGGCGGGGCGTCGGCACTCGCGGGGGCGGTCGCGGTGAGGAGGGCCACGACGAGGCCGCCGGCGAGGGCGGCGCGGCGGGCTGGAGCGGAAGGTACGCGCATGATGCCTCCGAACAGGAGAGGGGTCGAGGGGCCCGTGGGTCCGGCTTGCAGGGCGGGGCCCCGGGTCGATCGGGCTGGGTCGCCTTGTGCGCGGGCGGAGAGAAGCGGGCCTCTCTCCGCCGGTGCGCCGGTGCCGTTCAGTGGGTGCTGCTGTCGCCGAGGTCGACGATCAGGCCGGCGAGCATGGCGACACGCTGGGGGACGCTGGTGGTGTCGAGCCACTCCTGGGGCGTGTGGTCCGCGCCTCCCACGGGGCCCAGGCCGTCCAGGACCGGGATTCCCGTTCCGGCGATGAGGTTGGCGTCTCCGACTCCGCCGGTCGCCGCGGCGCCGAGTTCCATCCCGGCCGCGTGTGCGGCGCGGCGCGCGTGGTCGAACATGCGTCGCGAGGCGGGGGTGTCCTCCATCGGCGGACACAGGTCGAGCTGCTCGACCTCCACGGTGACGCCCGGGACGCTCGGGTGGTCGGCGGCTTCCCGGATGGCCCGGGTCACGCGCTGGATGTCGGCCGTCGTGGCGGCGCGGACCTCGATGCGGAGCTCGGCGTGGGGGCAGACGATGTTGGCGCGGGTGCCGGCCCGGACCACCCCGACGTTGACCGTCACGTCGTCCCAGTGGCCGTTGAGGGCCTGCAGGGCGACGGTCAGGTGGGCGGCGGCGAGGGCGGCGTTGGCTCCGCGCTCCGGTTCGATGCCGGCGTGCGCGGCCCGGCCGGTGACCGTGAGGCGGAAGTCCGCGACGCCCTTGCGCGCGATGACCAGGTCGCCGTTCTCCCGGGCGCATTCGAGACCGAGACCGTAGTGCGCGGCTCTGGCGGTGCTCTCGATCAGGGGGCGGCTGGCCGGGGAGCCGATCTCCTCGTCGGGGGTGGCGAGGAAGACGAGTTCGGCGTAGGCGTCCATGCCGCACTCCCCGAGGATCTCCAGCGCGGTGAGGCCCGCGAGCAGCCCGCCCTTGTCGTCGCTGACCCCGGGGCCGTACGCCGTGGAGCCGTCGATGCAGAAGGGGCGGGCGGCGGCGGTGCCGTCCTCGAAGACGGTGTCCATGTGGCCGGCGAGGAGGATCCTGCGGCCTCCTTCCGCCTCGGGGAGGCTGCCGCGTCTGCGCCCGATGAGGGCGTCCCCGGTCCGGTGTCCGTCGGCGGTGGGCGGGAAGCGGACGCGTTCGACGTCGAACCCGATCAGCCGCAGTCGACGCTCGACCCAGTCGGCGACCTTGTCGACGCCTTCGGCGCTGTAGGAACCGGAGTCGATGGAAACCAGCTGCTCCAGGTCGCGCAGGTAGTCGGGGCGGCGCGTCCGAGCCAGGTCGAGGAAGTGCCCGAGCCGGTCCTGCCGGCGGGTGGAGACGCTCACAGGACCTTGGACAGGAAGGCGCGGGTGCGCTCCTGCTCCGGGTCGACGAGCACCTGGCGGGGGTCACCCGCTTCCACGACGACGCCCTCGTCCATGAAGACGGCGGTGTCGCCGACCTCGCGGGCGAAGCCGATCTCGTGGGTGACGACGACCATGGTCATGCCGTCGGCCGCGAGCTGTCGCATCACGTCCAGGACGTCTCCGACGAGCTCGGGGTCGAGGGCGGAGGTCGGCTCGTCGAAGAGCATCAGCTTGGGCCTCATGGCGAGCGCGCGGGCGATCGCCACGCGCTGCTGCTGGCCGCCGGACAGCTGGGCGGGGTAGTGCTGGGCGCGGTCGCCGAGTCCGACTCGTGCCAGCAGTTCCCGCGCCTGCTCACGGGCTTCGTTCTTGGAGACGGACCCGACCTTGACGGGGGCTTCCATGACGTTCTCGACGGCGGTCATGTGCGGGAACAGGTTGAACCGCTGGAAGACCATGCCGATGTCCCGTCGACGTTCGGCGACCTCGCGTTCACGCAGTTCGTGGAGCTTGTCGCCCTGCTGGCGGTAGCCGACGAGCTGTCCGTCGACCGCGAGCCGGCCGCCGTCGATCTTCTCCAGGTGGTTGATGCAGCGCAGGAAGGTGGACTTGCCCGAGCCGGAGGGGCCGAGGAGGCAACAGACCTGGCCGCGTTCCACGGTGAGGTCGATGCCCCTGAGGACCTCCAGTTTCCCGAAGTGCTTGCGTACGCCTTCGGCGTGCACCATGGGGGTGCTCATCGGTTCTGCTCCTTGCTGTTCTTGCCGAGCCGTTCCATGGTTCCGCCGAGGAGGCGCTGGATCGGGGAGACGTGTCCGGCGCGGGTGGTGCCGCGTCCGTAGCGTCGTTCCAGCCACGCCTGGGGCACGCTGAGGAGGGTGACGAGGGCCAGGTACCAGATGCTCGCCACGACCAGCATGGGGATGACCTGGTAGTTCTGGGCGTAGACGTCCTGGATGTTGGACATCAGGTCGTGGGCGGAGATGACCGAGACCAGTGCCGTCATCTTCAGCATGTTGATGGTCTCGTTGCCCATCGGAGGAATGATCACGCGCATGGCCTGGGGCAGCACGATCCGGCGCATGGTGAGCCCGGGCCGCATGCCCAGCGAGTGCGCGGCTTCGGCCTGGCCGGGGTCGACGGACTGGATGCCCGCGCGGACGATCTCGGAGGCGTAGGCGGCCTCGTTGAGGCCCAGGGCGAGCAGGGCCGCGATCGCCGGGGTCAGCAGGCTGTTGGTCTCGGCCTGGAAGAACGTGACGTCGGTGAAGGGGATACCGATCTTCACGTACTTGTAGAGCGCCGCGGCGTATCCCCAGAAGATGATCTGGACGAGCAGCGGGGTGCCGCGGAAGACCCAGACGAAGGCGTTGGCAAGTCCGTACAGCACGGGGCTGGACGAGAGCCGCATGACGGCGATCAGCGTGCCGAGCGCCAGGCCGAGGAGCATGGCGGCGGCCGTCAGCCAGAGGGTGGTGCCCAGACCGTCGAAGATGAGGTCGGCGAAGAGGTAGTCACCGACGACGTCCCAGTGGAGGTTGTCGTTCTTGGCCAGCGATCCGACCAGTCCGACCAGGGCGAGCAGGGAGGCGACCGCAGCGATCCAGCGCCCGTAGTTGCGGAGCGGCACGATCTCCGGATCGCGCTTGCTCGTCGTAGCGGTGGTCGGGTGGTCGGCGGGTGTCTTGACGTCGATCATGCTCAGTCCACCGATGCGTTCTTGGTGGCTTCCTTCACCGCGATCGACGGAACGCCGTACTTGTTGTAGATCTTGGTGAGAGTGCCGTCGTCGATGAGGGCCTGCAGGGCCTTCTGCACGGCGTCCGTCAGCTCGGGCAGCTGCTTGCTCACCGCGATGCCGTTGGGCGAGGCGTTGTAGCCGCCGGGCGCGGCGGGGTCCTCGACCAGGTCGAAGGCCTTGCCCGCGTCGGCGGTCTTGGCGACCCAGCCGGCGGCGGGCTTGGTCAGCACCTGCGCGACGACCTTGCCCGAGCGCAGGGCGAGCTGGGCGTCGGAGTCCTTGGGGAAGGTCTGGATGTCGGTCTTCGCCTTGCCCGCCTTGACGCAGGTGTCCTGGTGGGACTTGAGCAGGTCGAGCTGGTTGGTGGCGGCCTGGACGGCGACCTTGAGGCCGCACAGGTCGTCCAGGTTCTCGATCCCGGAGGGGTTGCCGTCGCCGACGAGGATGCCGGAGCCGGACTGGGAGTAGTCGACGAAGTCGACGACCTTCTGCCGGTCCTTGTTGTCGGTGATGGCGGACATCGCCGCGTCGAACTTGCCGGCCTGGATGGCGGGGACGATCCCGTCGAACTTCTGCGGGGCGAAGGCGAAGGTCACGCCCAGCTTGGCACCGAGCGCCTGGCCGAGGTCGTAGTCCAGTCCGGTCAGCTCGCTCTCCCCCTCCTTCACGTACATCTCGAAGGGCGGGTACGGCACGTCTGTCGCGACGCGGACCTTGCCGGCCTCCTTGATCTTCGCGGGGAGCAGGTCGTGCAGCTTCTGGTCCTTGACGACCTCCACGCCGGCGACGACGGCCTTGCCGGACGGGGCGGCGGCGTCATCGCCTCCGCAGGCGGACAGGGAGACGAGCATGATCGCCGCGGCAGCGGCGGCCGCTACCGGGCGTGCGATACGAGCGTTCATCGCGTGGAACCTCTCGGTGGTTTTCTGCCGACGGAATCCGGCCGTCAGGCACAGCAGAGAAGTTACATAGAGGCGCTCCGATTGACTAGATGTAAGCCTCATTACGTTCACGTAACACGGCTCATCTGACTCCAGAGAAGACCGTTTTAGGCATTTTGATCAGGTAATTCCAGCGCTTGAGCGATCGAGAGCAGCCGAAACAGCCTTACATCTTCCTGCGGAGTCTCGTTACTTGTATGTTCCGCTACCAGCCGCCAGGTCACTGCGGAATCGATCCATCCCTCTCTTGGAGCGCCCATGCCACTCCGTTCACTCCGGTTCGCTTCGACGGCCGCCGTACTCACCGCGACGGCATCGCTGCTGATGGCGCATCAGCCCGCCCATGCCGCGGCCGACAGGATCAGGCTGGGAAGCGCCGCCGACGTCACCAGAAGCGCGTGGAACGGACCCGCCTTCACGATGAACGGCGCCGGCGGCATCGTCACCGCCTCGATGACCCGGGCCATCGACGACATCCGCGGCGGGACCGGGACCCTCGACGTCGTCGTCCTGGCGGGCTCGGCGCCGACCTCCGGGAGCAAGACCCCCGAGTGCGACACGATCACCGCACTCCCCGGAGTCAACTCCTGTACGTCATGGACGCTCACGGCGGCGAGCGACGGCAACAACCCGCAGGTCAACACCGACGTCCGCAACGCCGAGTTCGTCTACTTCGCCGGCGGCGACCAGTGCCGCTACGCCTCCTGGAAGGGGACCGCCCTGGAGGCGTCCGTCGAGGCGGTCGTCGCCAAGGGCGGAGGCTCCGGCGGCGGCAGCGCGGGGCACCACATCAACAGCCCGATCGTCTACGACGCCTGCAGCGGCAGCGTCACCAGCGCCGAGGCACTCGCCAACCCCTATGACCGCTACATCAGCTTCACCACCGGCATGTTCGAGTGGCCGAACTACGGCTCCGTCATCAACGACTCGCACTTCGTCACCCGCGACCGCATGGGCCGGACCATGGCGTTCCTCGCCCGGTCGGTGAAGGGCGGCCTCGCGCCAGGTGGCGCCGCGTGGGGCGTGGGCGTCGAGGAGGGCGGCTCCCTCTACCTCGACCGCGACGGCACGGCCACCCAGTACGGCGAGGACGCCTACGTCGTCCTCGCCGACCACCAGCCCGAGCAGGCCGTCGACAAGAAGCCGCTCACCTACTCCGGCTTCAAGATCTGGCGCCTGACGCCCGGCTCGACCTTCGACTTCAAGAACCGTCCGACGTGCGGCTACTACCTGCGGAGCGTCACGAACGGCGTCGCCGACGCGAACCTCTACAACGGCACGCCGGTGACCGCCTGCGGCAGCCAGGGCGGCGGGGCCGCGCTCGCCGAGAGCGAGCCCAACGACACCCGGGACACCGCCGACGACGCGAGCGGGCTCGCCTCCCCCGCGTCCCTGACCGGCGGCATGGCGTCGGCCGGCGACCGTGACTACTTCAAGCTGTCGGTGAACAGCGGGCAGACCCTCTCGGTGAACTGCGCCGTACCCTCGGCCTACGACGCCGACCTCTATTGGCTCGACGCGAACGGAAGCACCCTGGAGCGGTCCGTCAACGACGGTGCCGGCACGGACGAGTCCCTGTCCTTCACCCGTACCGGTTCCGGTACGGGCACCTACTACCTCGACATGGAGGCCTACAGCGGCTCCGGCTCCGCGACGTACACCTGCACCGTGACGAAGAGCTGAGACGACCGCGTCCTGCGCGGGACCGACCGGATGCGGTCGGGCCCGCGCAGGGCTGCCTGCGGGACCGTACCGCCACCGGCGGGATGGACCCGTACCCGTGCCTCACCTGGGCCGGGCCAGGCGCAGGGGGTCGAGCAGAAGATCGATCCCGTCCTCCGGGAGCGCCCCTTCGCGCACCGCCAGCTCCCGGACGGGAACGCCCGTCGCCCGGCACTCCCGGGCCAGGGCCGTGGCCTGCTGGTACCCGATCACCGGGTTGAGCGCGGTCGCGAGACCGGCACTCTTCTCCACCAGGGCACGCAGGCGTTCCTCGTCGGCCTCGATGCCGACGACACAACGTGCGGCCAGCAGCCGGCATGCCGCGTCGAGGCGATTGACGGAGTTGAGCAGGTGATGGGCCATCAAGGGCTCGAAGGCGTTCAGCTGGAGCTGACCGGCCTGCGCCGCCGCGGAGACGGCGGCATCTGCTCCGATGACGTCGAAGCAGACCTGGTTGACGGCCTCGGGCATCACCGGATTGACCTTTCCCGGCATGATGCTCGATCCCGCCTGCAGCTCCGGCAGCCGTATCTCCCCAAATCCCGCCCCGGGTCCGGAGGCGAGCAGTCTGAGGTCGTTGCAGATCTTGGACAAGCGCAGGGCGAACTGCCTCAAGGATCCCGAGAGCCGGAGGAAACCGCCCACACCCTGGGTGCTTTCGACCAGGTCACGGGCGGCTCGGACCGGGAGGGCCGTGATGGCGCGGAGGTGGTGGACGGCGAGATGGGCGAAGCCGTCATCCGCGTTGAGACCGGTACCGATCGCCGTTCCCCCCAGATTCACCTCCAGCAGGGAATCGGCGGCCAGGCGGATGAAATCGGCGTCGTCCCGCACGGTGAGGGCGAACGCGTCGAATTCCTGGCCCAGCGTCATGGGCACCGCGTCCTGCAGCTGGGTGCGGCCCAGCTTGACCGTCTTTGCGAACGCCCCGCCTCGCTCGACGAAGGCGTCGCACAATACGGTCATACCGTCCAGCAGGTTCCCCGCGGCGGAATGGAGGGCGAGTTTGACGGCGGTGGGGTACACGTCATTGGTGCTCTGGGAACGGTTCACGTCGTCATGGGGATGCAGGTGCTCGTAGTCGCCGCGCACGTGCCCCAGAAGCTCCAGGGCGCGATTGGCGATGACCTCGTTGGCGTTCATGTTCGCCGACGTGCCCGCCCCGCCCTGGAGGACATCGACGACGAACTGGTCCAGCAGCCGCCCCGCGCGAATCTCCCGGCAAGCGGCCACAACGGCGCGCGCCCTCTCCTCGGGAAGGGTGCCGAGGTCGAGGTGGGCGAGTGCGGCCGCCTCTTTCACCGCAGCAAGCGCCGCGACGAGCTCGGGATGCACTGCGAGAGGCAGGCCCGTGAGGGGGAAGTTCTCCAGCGCGCGAAGCGTGTGGATGCCCCAGTAGACGTCCTCCCTGACCTCCCGCATGCCGATCAAGTCCTTCTCCTCGAGGCGCATCCTCGCTCCTTCACCCTCGACACCCCGGCCTCTGCCGTACGACCTAGAGTTTCATGCATTACAGAAAGACCACGCAAGAGGCAATTTGAATCGCCTGTTACTTCCCTGGGTGGACACCATGGCACGGGCGGGCAGCAGCAACCCCGGACTCCCGGCAGCGTTGAGTGTCCGGAGGAAGTCCGCGATCGTGCCGAGTTGCTCGGTCGAACGGGTCACGTGCGGTCTCGGTGGCTCGTGCGAAGGCCACGGGACCGTCGGCGGATGCTGAGGGATCCATGATCACGGCGAGCGCATGGGTGCCCGTGGTACGCGGTCCCTGCTGATGGACGAAGGCCAGGGTGGCGCGGTTCAGCGCGCGGTTCAGCGCGCGGTTCAGCGCGCGGTTCAGCGCGCGGTTCAGCGCGCGGTTCAGCGCGCGGTTCAGCGCGCGCAGCGGGACGGCGCAGGTAAACAGCTCCCCACCCTCCTCCCGGTCCGGGTCAGGGTGCGCACACGGGTACGGCCGGGGCAGCGAACACGCGGCTCCCGTCGGTCGTGTGCGCGCGGGCCGCCGCGACCGCGGCGTAGTGCTCGGCCAGCGTCCCGGCCATGGCGGCGGACGAGAACGTGGTACGGACCAGCGCCTGGGCCCGGATGGCCATCACCGAGGCCGACTCGGTGTCGACGGCGAGCAGGCGGACCAGTCCGTCGCAGAGTGTCTCCACGCGGGAGGTGTCGATCAGGAGCCCGTTGTGGCCGTCGACCAGGTAGTGCGGTACGCCTCCGCGGAGCGGGCCCGCCGCGAGCAGCCCCGCCTCCATGGCTTCGAGGAGCCCGAGGCCGAACTCCTCCTTGGAACTGGCGCACACGTAACGCGCGGGGGACCGTCGCGCCGGATCGGCCAGGCTCCGTTCGAGCATCCGGACCTCCGCGTTGGAGAGGGCGGGCAGAAGCACCAGGCGTCGTCGTGCCTCGGGGCAGGCGCGGAGCGCGTCCTCGACACGTGCGCGCATCGCGCGTTCGACGGGGTCGCCGGCGTGCGGGCTGCCGCCGACAAGGACCAGAACCGCACGCCGATGGCACCCGGAGCCGACCCAGGAACGGACCAGGAGGTCCTGCTGCTTGACCGGGTGGAGCCGTCCCACGCTGAGCAGCACCGCCGGAGTGCCGCCGTCCGCGGGCTTCGGGGTGGCCGCGACGGCAGCGTCGATCCTCCGGAGGAGCTCCGCGCGCCTCGCCGCCTCCTGAGGGGGCGGCAGGTACGGGGGGATGCCCTCCGGGGGCGCGCTCGGCACGCCCTCGCCGTTCCGGTCCAGCAGTCGCGGGAAGTACCCGAGCAGTTCCGTCGCCCCGCCGTCCCGGCCCGCAATGCCCATCACGCGGTCGGCGCGCTCCACCAGCCGGTCCGCGACGAACACCCGGTGCAGGTCGTCTCGGAGGGCCGTCTCGTCGGCCGCGGGGGTGTCGTACCGCTCGGTCAGCTGCCGGTGCGGGTCCGGGGTGGCCGTGAAGACGGTGCGCGTCCCGGCCCTGCGGGCGGCCTCGGCGAGGGCGAGCGAGCCGTCGTCCGCGTAGCGGACGTGCAGGACGTCGACCGGCGTGGCCAGCGAGGCGAAGAGTGCGGTGGCCCACCAGGCCATGGCCTCCCGGTGCCTCCCGAACTCGTCGGGGCGGAGCTGGTTCTCGCTGTCCACCGGGACCCTGAGGACCCAGTGTCCCGGGGCTCGCCGCCGCAGCAGTACGGGGTCGTCCTCCAGCTCCGGCGTGCAGGCCGTGACGACGGTGAGCACGCGGGCGACGGGCTCGGTGCCCGCGAGGGCGTCCCCGAGGGAGCTGAGGAGGACGCCGAGGCCGCCGCTCATGCCTTCGCCCGGACGGTCGAGGCGCCCCAGCAGCATGGACTGGGCGACGACGATGCCGTGGCGCGGCTCGTCCCGCACCCGGTCGGCCGAAGGGCCCCGGCCGAGCAGGGTGAGGAGCGTCCGCTCGTACGCGTCCCCGGCCCCGCGGACGTCGGGTATGAGGGACTGCCCGCCCGTCGCGGAGAGGAGACGCCACGCGGCGTGCCGCGTCCGGCGGCCGGGCGCGCTCGCAGCAGCGCGGAGCTCCGTGCGGGTGAGGGGGCGCAGCGCGGCTGCCGCGGCGAGGTCCAGCATCGCCGCGACCGCTTCCTCCGAGGTGGCCCCCGTCCGGAGACCGACGCTCAGGGCGGCCTCCGCCCTCGTCGGGCCGAACTGCCGGACGACGTCATGCCACGCGTCGAAGACGGCGGCTCGCGTGTGGTCGCAGCCGTCGAGCAGCCGGACGCACTCGGCCGGCGTCGGAACGCCTCCCGTACGCACCAGCCGCCTCAGCCGCGCCAGCACGAGGTCACGGGGCGTCGCGAAGACCGCGGGGCCCGTCGCGGAGTCGCCTCCCCGGTACTCGGCGCGCACCAGTTCCGCGAACAGGTGCGGTGTGCCCCGCCAGCCAGGAGCGTTGCCGGTCAGGGGCGCTCGCCAATGCGCTGCGCGGACGGCCAGGAAGGGTTCAGACGGTTCGGGATGGTTCGTGAGGGTTCCGAATGGTTCGGACGCGAGCGTACGCGGGCCGGCACGCAGGGGATGGTGACCTGCGGGCAGCGCGCGATCCCGGGCGGTGTGGGAGCGGTTCATCGCTTCTCCTCGTCGACGACGGTCGGCGCGCAGTTCTTCGGCGACGATCCGGGTGCCGGATGCAGGAGCCGTGATCACGGGGGGCGACGGGGTCACCGCTCCGTCCTGCCTGGTGCCGGCGCATCCGACCGGTCCGGGAGCGGCGAACAGCTCGACATGGAGTCATCAACCGTCACCCGGGGGCGCGCACCACGCGTGGTCGTCGTCAGCCCTCCCTTCGCCTCCCATGCACAGCCGCTCTCCGTGCTGGCCGGGGCGCTGGCCCGCGAGGGCGCCGAGGTGGTCCTCGCCTCCGGTCCGTCCTTCGAGGAGTTCGCGGCCCGTGCCGGTGTGGCGTTCGTGCCGCTGACCGTGACGCGGAACGCGAACACCGGAGTGGCGCGCAGTACCCGGCAGGCGCCCGGAGAGGCCGAGCGTCTGGAGGAGTTCCTCGACTCCACGCGGCGCGGGCCGGTGTCCGCGCTGCTCACGCAGACCCGTCACCGCGGCCGGGACATGCTGTCAGATCCCGAAGGGACGCTGGACGCGCTCCGCGCCCTGAACGCGCGGCTGCGCCCGGACTGGTACGTCGTCGACCAGTTGAGCTACCCCGTCACCCTCGCTCTGCACTGCCTGGGCCTGCGCTACGCAACGTTCTGCCCAGGCCATCCCACGTACGTCCCCTCCTCCGACGACGTGCCGTTCGGTGTGCCCTACGCGTGGCCACGGGAGATCCGGCCCCGGGAGGATCAGCTCGCGGAGCTGCGCGCGGCGGCGGAAACCGTGGAGACGGCGTTCACCCGGCGCTTCGCGGACATGGCGCGCGTCCACGCCCCGGAGGCCCGGCCCACGGGCCGCGCCTTCGCGCTGGCCTCCCCGTACGCCGTGGCGTTCACCTACCCGGAGTTCCCGTGGCTGCCGGGCCACCCGGAGAACGGGCCGTCGCTCCTCTACGGAGGGCACTGCGTGCCCGACGCCGAGCCGGAGCCGGGCCCGGAGTGGGAGGATGTGGTGCGGCGGCTCAGGGCCAGGCACGACCGCCTGGTGCTGATCGCCCTCGGGACGTTCCTCTCCGCCCGTGACGACGTCCTCGCGCTGATCGTGAAGGGGCTGCGCGCCCACGTCCCCGGGGCGGCCGCGGTGGTGGCGGCGGGCGACCGGGCGGCGGCCCTGTCCACGCTCGCGGGGCCCGGCGTCCACGTGGACGCGACGGTGCCGCAGCGGTGGCTGCTGGGGAAGGTGGACGCGATGGTGCACCACGGCGGGAACAACTCCTTCACGGAGTGTCTGGCCTCCGGCGTGCCCGCCCTCGTCCTGCCCTTCTCCAGCGACCAGTTCGCCATCGCCCACGACGCCGAGCGGGCCGGTGTCGCCCAGTGCGTCGCCCCTTCCCGGCTGGACGAGCGCTCGGCCGGGCAGGCCCTGCGGCGGCTGCTCGACGAACCGCCCCCGGGTATCGGCCGGTGGTCCCGGTGGGTCGGGCGCCGGGGTCCGGCCTGGACGGCACGCGGGCTCATCCGGGAGATGTCCGGGACCGATGGCGTACGTTCCGCCGCGCCGTCGGCCCCGCGCGTTCGGTGACGAGGAGGGCGAGCGCTCGCGGTGCCCTCCTGGTGTGGCTCTTGACCGCGCCGAGCGGCAGACCCAGGCGCCGCGCGATCTCCGGCTGGGTGAGACCCGGGTAGGAGGCGAGGAAGAGGATCTCGCGGCGGTCGGCCGGGAGAGCGGCCGTGTGTCTGTGGGGGGGGCGATGCCGAGGCGTTCGACGGCACGCGTGGAGGCGTCGGGTCTCTCCGGGGCCGGGCTCTGCGTCAGACGGCGGGCTCCTTCGCGGTGTCGGGGAGAACCCGGGCCGGGGCCGGGTGTACCTGCTCGCCGCGTCCAGGGGGACCGTGACCTGCTGCGGTGGAGCAAACCGACCGGTTGCCGCGACCCGCGCGTCACCGACGCGCTGCGCGCTGCCGCGGCTCTCACCCAGGACGTGTACCGCGAGGCGGAACCGGGCGTCGACCTGCTCGATCCGGTGTCGGCGCCGTGTGTGCGCACGGCCCTCGTCCTGTACCGGGAGATCATGACGGTGATCGAGAAGGAGGAGTACACGGTGCTGCACCGGCGGGCGGGGCTCGGCGCGCGGCAGCGCGGCAGGAGGCGATGGCGCCGTCGGGCCCGTCGGCGACGCCCTCCGCGGCGGCCTCGATGCGCACCAGTGCGGCGAGCCGCGGCCGGACATCCCGGGTGAACGACTCGGAGGTGAGCGTCTTGTGGCGCAGTGCGCCCAGGTCGCACGGGACCGGACACCCGTCACTCCCGTGGAGCCGTACCCGGCGCCAGGAGGCCGTGAGCCAGGCATCGTACTCACCGGGTCCCCGCTCCCGGTGGCACCAGGTACGCGGTAGGGGTCGAAGCCGGGCCGGGGACGCGTCGACGAGGACGGCGGAGGGGGCGGCTCCGCGCGGCGGGCATAGGAGCCGCCAGGCCAGGGACAGCACCGCTGCCCCTGCTCCGATGATGGCGATGTCGCAGCGCACCGGGCCTGTCTCCTCTCGTCGTCCGGGAAGAG
>NZ_MWIG01000206.1:0-476 GCF_002156145.1 Streptomyces sp. NRRL B-24572
ATGTCGGTGAGTTCGAGGCGGACGGGGATGCGGGCGGTCCGTCCGGCGGGGCAGTCCTCGGAGGGGGCGTGGAGGTGGAGGTGTCCCATGGGCCCGGTGCCGTCGAGGAGGTGGACCTCCTGGTGGACCCCGTCGGTGACGACGGTCATCGAGTGGGCGGCGGTCAGGATCGACCGGACGCGTTCGGCGGGCGTGGGTCGCGCGGCGTGGGCGCTGAAGGGACGCATGCACGTACTCCCGGGGAGAAGGACGACGGAGACCTGAAGACTTAGGTGAGCCTAACCTAACTCACCTTCTCGAAGAGAAGAAGGTCACAGCTGTACGCCCTGCTGTTCCTTTAGCGATCTCCCCTAGCATCCGAGCCATGACGGTCCTGCCTGACGACGGGCTCTCCCTGGCGTCCGAATTCCCAGACGCGCCACATGATCAGTGGCAACACCTCGTGGCGGGTGTCCTGCGCAAGTCGGGCAAGGAGG
>NZ_MWIG01000206.1:486-9617 GCF_002156145.1 Streptomyces sp. NRRL B-24572
CTCCGGCGCCGCCGCCGAGGACGCCCTGTCCACCCTCCTTGAGGACGGCCTCGGCACCCGCCCCCTGTACACCGCGCGCGACACCGCGCCCGACCCCGGCCTCCCCGGCTTCGCACCCTTCGTGCGCGGCGGGCGGGCCGAGGGCAACGCCGTCGGCGGCTGGGACGTGCGCCAGCGGCACCTGACGGCCGACAACGAGGCCGTCCTCGCCGACCTGGAGAACGGCGTCACCTCCCTGTGGCTCGGCGTCGGCGGCACGGGCATCCCGGTGTCCGCGCTCGACGGCGTCCTCGACGGCGTCTACCTCGACCTCGCGCCCCTCGTCCTCGACGCGGGCGACGAGACGGAGGCGGCCGCCGAGCGTCTCCTCCGGCTGTACGAGGAGCGGGGCGTCGCCCCGGAGGCGGCCCGGGGCAGCCTGGGCGCCGACCCGCTGGGCCACGAGGCCCGCACCGGCCGCGCGGCCTACGACCTGGCGTCCGTCGCCGGCCTCGCGCGCCGCTGCGCCGAGACGTACCCGGGGCTGCGGGCCCTGACCGTGGACGCCCTGCCGTACCACGAGGCCGGCGGCTCGGCCGCGCAGGAGCTCGGCTGCTCCCTCGCGACCGGCGTCGCCTACCTGCGCGGCCTGACCGAGGCCGGACTGAGCGTCACCGAGGCCTGCGGACAGCTGGAGTTCCGCTACGCCGCCACCGCCGACCAGTTCCTGACGATCGCCAAGCTGCGCGCCGCGCGCCGCCTGTGGGCCCGTGTCGCCGAGGCCTGCGGCGCCCCGGAGGCGGGCGCGCAGCGCCAGCACGCGGTGACCTCGCCGGTGATGATGACGCGCCGCGACCCCTGGGTGAACATGCTGCGCACCACCATCGCGACCCTCGCGGCCGGTGTGGGCGGCGCCGACAGCGTCACCGTGCTGCCCTTCGACGACGCGCTCGGCCTGCCGGACGCGTTCGCCCGCCGGATCGCCCGCAACACCTCCACCGTCCTCATCGAGGAGTCCCACCTGTCCCGGGTCATCGACCCGGCGGGCGGCTCCTGGTACGTGGAGAAGCTCACCGACGAACTCGCGCACGCCGCCTGGGAGTTCTTCCGGACGATCGAGCGGGCCGGCGGCCAGGAGGCCGCGCTGCGCTCCGGCCTCGTCGGCGAGCGGCTCGCCGAGACCTGGGCCGCGCGCAGCAGGAAGCTCGCCACCCGCCGCGAACCCATCACCGGTGTCAGCGAGTTCCCGCACCTCGCCGAGAAGCCCGTCGACCGCGCGCCCGCGCCCCGGCCGCTCTCCGGTGGTCTCCCCCGCGTCCGGCGCGACGAGGCGTACGAGGAGCTGCGCGCCCGCTCGGACGCCCATCTCGCGGCGACCGGCGCCCGGCCCCGCGTCTACCTGGCCGCGCTCGGCCCGGCGGCCGCGCACTCGGCCCGGCTCACCTTCGCCGCCAACCTCTTCCAGGCGGGCGGCATCGAGGCCGTCACCGAGGGCACGTTCGAGGAGAGCGGTGCCCGCGAGGCCTGCCTCTGCTCCAGCGACGCGCTGTACGAGGAGCAGGCGGAAGCCGCCGCCGGGGAGCTGCGCGCGGCCGGGGCCGAGCACGTCCTCCTGGCCGGGCGCCCCGCGTCGTACGCCGGTGTCGACTCGTACGTCTTCGCCGGCTGCGACGCCGTCGCCCTGCTCTCCACCGCCCTCGACCGCATGGGAGTGTCCTGATGTCCATCCCCGATTTCTCCGGGATCGAGCTCGGGGCACAGGCCGCCGGGGGCGGGCCCGACGAGTGGCGCACGGCCGTCGAGAAGGCGGCGGGCGGTGACGACCTGCTGTGGGAGACCCCGGAGGGCATCGCCGTCAAGCCGCTGTACACCGGGCAGGACCTGGAGGGCCTGGACTTCCTGGACACCCGTCCGGGCATGACCCCGTACCTGCGCGGCCCGTACCCGACGATGTACGTCAACCAGCCCTGGACGATCCGTCAGTACGCCGGTTTCTCCACGGCCGAGGAGTCGAACGCCTTCTACCGGCGCAACCTCGCCGCCGGTCAGAAGGGCCTGTCGGTCGCCTTCGACCTGCCGACCCACCGCGGCTACGACAGCGACCACCCGCGCGTCACCGGTGACGTCGGCATGGCCGGCGTGGCCATCGACTCCATCTACGACATGCGCCAGCTGTTCGACGGCATCCCGCTGGACAGGATGTCCGTGTCGATGACGATGAACGGCGCGGTGCTGCCCGTGCTCGCGCTGTACATCGTGGCCGCCGAGGAGCAGGGCGTACCGCCCGAGAAGCTGGCCGGGACCATCCAGAACGACATCCTCAAGGAGTTCATGGTCCGCAACACGTACATCTATCCGCCCGGTCCTTCGATGCGGATCATCTCCGACATCTTCGCGTACACCTCGCAGCGGATGCCGCGCTACAACTCCATCTCCATCTCCGGCTACCACATCCAGGAGGCGGGCGCGACGGCCGACCTGGAGCTGGCGTACACGCTCGCGGACGGTGTGGAGTACATCCGGGCCGGGCGTGAAGCGGGCCTGGACGTGGACGCGTTCGCTCCGCGCCTGTCGTTCTTCTGGGCGATCGGCATGAACTTCTTCATGGAGATCGCGAAGCTGCGCGCCGCCCGCCTGCTGTGGGCGAAGCTGGTGAAGCAGTTCGACCCGCAGAACGCCAAGTCGCTCTCCCTGCGGACCCATTCGCAGACCTCCGGCTGGTCGCTGACCGCGCAGGACGTGTTCAACAACGTCACGCGGACCTGTGTGGAGGCGATGGCGGCGACCCAGGGCCACACCCAGTCGCTGCACACCAACGCCCTCGACGAGGCCCTGGCGCTGCCCACCGACTTCTCGGCGCGCATCGCCCGCAACACGCAGCTGCTCCTCCAGCAGGAGTCCGGCACCTGCCGGACCATCGACCCGTGGGGCGGCAGCGCGTACGTCGAGAAGCTCACCTACGACCTGGCCCGCCGCGCGTGGAAGCACATCCAGGAGGTCGAGCAGGCCGGCGGCATGGCCAAGGCCATCGACGCGGGCATCCCCAAGCTGCGCGTGGAGGAGGCGGCGGCCCGCACCCAGGCCCGCATCGACTCCGGACGGCAGCCGGTGATCGGCGTCAACAAGTACCGGGTGGCGTCCGACGAGCAGATCGAGGTCCTCAAGGTCGACAACTCCTCCGTCCGCGCCCAGCAGATCGAGAAGCTGCGGCGGCTGCGCGAGGAGCGCGACGAGACCGCCTGCCGGGACGCGCTCGACGCGCTCACCCGCGCCGCGGGCGGCGACGGCAACCTGCTGGAGCTCGCCGTGCGCGCGGCCCGCGCGAAGGCGACCGTCGGCGAGATCTCGGAGGCCCTGGAGAAGGTGTACGGCCGTCACGCGGCGCAGATCCGTACGATCTCCGGTGTGTACCGCACCGAGACAGGCGAGTCCCCCTCCGTGGAGCGCACCCGGACCCTGGTCGACGCCTTCGGCGAGGCCGAGGGGCGCCGGCCGCGCATCCTGGTCGCCAAGATGGGCCAGGACGGCCACGACCGCGGCCAGAAGGTGATCGCCACCGCCTTCGCCGACCTGGGCTTCGACGTGGACGTCGGCCCGCTGTTCCAGACCCCGGCCGAGGTGGCGCGTCAGGCCGTCGAGGCTGACGTGCACATCGTCGGGGTCTCGTCGCTGGCCGCGGGGCACCTCACCCTCGTGCCGGCGCTGCGGGAGGAGCTCGCGGCGGAGGGCCGCGAGGACATCATGATCGTGGTCGGCGGTGTCATCCCCCCGCAGGACGTGCCGACGCTCCTGGAGATGGGCGCGGCGGCCGTGTTCCCGCCGGGGACGGTGATCCCCGACGCGGCCCACGACCTGGTGACCCGGCTGGCGGCCGACCTCGGGCACGACCTGTGATCGGTCTCGACACGTACGTGAAGGGCGTGCTCGACGGAAAGCGGGCGGTGATCGCGCGTGCGATCACCCTCGTCGAGTCGACGCGCCCCCAGCACCGTGCGCTCGCGCAGGAGCTCCTCACGGAGCTCCTGCCGCACAGCGGGAAGGCCGTGCGGATCGGGATCAGCGGGGTGCCCGGGGTCGGCAAGTCGACCTTCATCGACGCGTTCGGGACGATGCTGACCGGGCTCGGCCACCGGGTGGCGGTGCTCGCCGTCGACCCGTCGTCGACCCGTACGGGCGGCTCGATCCTCGGCGACAAGACGCGCATGGAGCGGCTGGCCGTCGACCCGGCGGCCTTCGTCCGCCCCTCCCCCAGCGCCGGCACGCTCGGCGGCGTCGCGAAGGCGACGCGGGAGTCGATGGTGGTGATGGAGGCCGCGGGCTACGACGTGGTGCTCGTGGAGACGGTGGGCGTCGGCCAGTCCGAGACCGCCGTCGCCAACATGGTCGACTCGTTCCTGCTGCTCACCCTGGCGCGTACGGGCGATCAGCTCCAGGGCATCAAGAAGGGCGTCCTCGAGCTGGCCGACGTGGTCGCCGTCAACAAGGCGGACGGCCCGCACGAGCGCGACGCCCGCGCCGCCGCCCGGGAACTGGCGGGCGCGCTGCGCCTGATGCATCCCCAAGCTCTCAACTCCGTTCGAGCAGGGGAGACCCCACTCGCGGACGCCGTCTGGACACCACCGGTGCTCAGCTGCAGCGCGCGGGAGTCGGCGGGCCTCGACGAGGTCTGGGACCGCCTGAAGCAGCACCGGGCGCTCCTCGACTCGACCGGCCGCCTCGCGGCCAAGCGCCAGGACCAGCAGGTCGACTGGACGTGGTCGATGGTCCGCGACGAGCTGCTGCGGCGACTGAGCGCCGACCCGGCGGTCCAGGACGTGACTCCCTCCCTGGAGCGGCGGGTCAGGGACGGCGAGCTGACGGCGACCCTGGCCGCCGAGGAGATCCTGAGGGCCTTCGGGGAACGCCGGGACTGAGCCGGGGCGGTACGGGCGCCTGGACGGGGTTTCCCGTCAGGCGCCCTTCTCCGTGCCCGGGCGCAGCCACGCTCAGGCGTTGTTCTCCATGCCCGGCCGCAGCCGCGCGAGCAGGCCGTACAGGGTCGCGCTGTCCTCCGGGCCGAGGGTGTCGAGGGCGCCGTGGGTCGCCTGCATCTCCTCGCGGACCCGCCGGATGACCTCCCGGCCCTCGTCGGTCGCCACGACGTTCTTCACGCGCCGGTCGGAGGCGTCGGGCTCGCGGCGCACCAGGCCGCGCCCCTCCAGGCGGTCGATGATCCCGGTGACGTTCGACGCGTCGCAGACGAGCAGGGTCGCGAGGGCGCGCATCGGCAGCGGACCGTTCAGCTGGGCGAGGACCTTGGCCTGCGTGGACGTCAGCCCGTGGTGGGCGGCAGCGGCGGCGAAGTCGCGCCACTGTGCCGTGCCGATGGCGGCGAGGAGCTCGAGCAGCTGGAGCTTGGTGGGCGTCTCGGGCATCGCCTCGGGGGTCGTCGCGCTCATGGTTCGAGCGTACTCACGATCCTTGACATTATCAATTGTTTACTTAAGGACCTCAAGTATTTACTTGACCTCCTCAAGCATCGGGGCCTACCGTCGTCGTATTACTTGATGACGTCAAACATCTACGACGTGAAGCACCGAGAAGGTCCCCACACATGAGTCACGAGACCACCCCGCCCGCCGCCGATCCCCGGCGCGAGACGCTCGTCGTCTTCGCGCTGAGCCTCGCCGCCATGGTCGTGTCGATGATGCAGACCCTGCCGGTCCCGATCCTCGGCCTCATCCGCGCCGACCTGGGCACCTCGGCCGCCAACGTCAGCTGGGTCACCACCGCCACCCTGCTCTCCGCCGCCGTCTTCACCCCGCTGCTCGGCCGCTTCGGCGACCAGCACGGCAAGAAGCCCACCCTGGTCGCCGTCCTCGGCGTCATGGTCGCCGGCTCCGTCGTCGCCGCCCTGGCGACCTCGCTCCCCCTGCTGATCCTCGGCCGCGTCCTCCAGGGTGCCGCCACCGCGATCTTCCCGCTCGCCCTGTCCGTGCTGCGCGAGGAGGTCCGCCCGCAGAAGCTGCCCGGCGCGATGTCCCTCGTCAGCGGCACCCTCGCGTTCGGCAGCGGTCTCGCGCTCGTCGCCACGGGACTGCTCACCTCCGGCTCCGACGCCGACTACCGCAGCGCCTTCTGGATGGCCACCGGCTTCGCCGCGATCGCCCTGCTCGCGGTCGTGTTCCTGGTCCCCGCGACCCGCCACAAGACCGGCGGCCGCACCGACTTCCTCGGCGCGCTCACCCTCGGCGCCACCCTGCTGCTGCTCCTGCTGCCGATCTCGCAGGGCCACGAGTGGGGCTGGACCTCCGGCCGCACCCTGGGCAGCTTCGCGGCCGCGGCCGTCATGACCGTCGTCTGGGTGTTCACCGAGCTCAAGGTCCGCGAGCCCCTCGTCGACATGCGCATGTTCGTGCACCGGCCGGTGCTCATGGCCAACCTGGCCGGCGTCCTCGTCGGCTTCGGCATGTTCGCGAACTTCCTGGGCGTCTCGTACCTCGTCCAGATGCCCGAGGCCCTCACCGGCTACGGCTTCGGAGCGTCCATCCTCCGCGCCTCCGTCGAGTTCCTGCTGCCGGGCGCGATCGTCTCCCTGCTCGCCTCGCCGATCGGCGGCCGCATCGTCCGCCACCGCGGCCCGCGCACCGCGCTGACCCTGGCCGCCGCGCTCGGCGCCGTGGGCTTCGGCTGGCTCGCCCTCGACCACGGCCACACCGCGTCGGTGATCGGCGCCGGCGTGATCGTCGGCGCGGCCGTCAGCTTCGGGTACGCGGCCATGCCCGCCGTCATCATGGCGAGCGTCCCGCACCACCAGAGCGGCATCGCCAACGGCATCAACTCGATCTCCCGCTCCACCGGCAGCGCGGTCGGCAGCGCTGTGGTCACCACGATCCTGGCCTCGAAGACGATCGAGCACCTGCCCGCCGGCGTCCCGGCCCTGCCCGCCGAGTCCGGCTTCACCCTCACCTTCTGGATCGGCGCCGCCGCCTTCGCCCTCGTCGCGGTCATCGCCCGCCTCGGCCTGCGGACCGGCCGGGCTCCCCGTACCGAACGGGTGAGCGCGCCGGCCGCCGAGACCTCCGAGGCCACCGAGGCCGCCGAGAAGGAGACGGCCGCGGCATGACGCGAGGGGCGGGTCCGTCGGAAGACGGACCCGCCCCTCGGCCGTGGGGGTGGGCGGTACGTCAGACGCGGTCGGCCGCGATCAGGACGTACTGGAAGGAGCCGTCCTTGTACGACTCGATGAACGCCTCCTCGATGCCGGTGACCAGCGAGGACGTGGCCCGCAGCTCCCAGTAGGGGAGGGTGTCCGGCGTCAGGTCGATGACGGCCTGCGGGACGAGGCGGTTGTCGGCCATCGCCTTGAGGTACTCACGGCGCGAGTGGATGTTGCACTCGAAGTGCGCGTTGATCTGGGAGACCCACTTCGAGGGCTGGCCGTACTTCGGGTTCCAGCAGCCGGTGATGGTGACGTAGCGGCCGCCGACCTTGAGGAACCGGGAGTGCTCGGCGAACAGGTCGTCCAGGTCGACGTACATGCTCGACTCGTTGTTCCACGAGGCGGCGATGCTGCCCTTCTCGAAGGGGGTGTCCAGCATGTTGCACACCTGGGCGTGGACGTGGCTCTCGATGCCCAGCTCCTTGGCGCGCTTGTTGCCGAACTCGGCCTGCGTGGAGGAGAGGGTGACGCCCTCGACCTTGCAGCCGAAGCGCTGGTGGGCCATGACGCTCGAACCGCCGCGGCCGCAGCCGGCGTCGACGAGGGTGTCCTCGCTGGTGATCGGACCGAGGTGGTCGAGGAGCACCTCGGCCTGCGCCGACTCCAGGCGGTGCAGCTCGGCGATCAGCTTCTTCTCGTACTCGCTGTCCTCGGGGGCGCCGAGGGCGGCGTGGTCCACGGCACCGATGCCGTAGTGGTGGTGGTACAGCCCGTCCACGTCGCCCAGGCGCAGGTTCACGGGCCTGGCCTCGGCGTTCCAGTACCGGGCGATGTCTCCCTGGTACGGCGTCGCCGGGCCGGGGACGAACGCGGAGGTGCCGTTGATGGTGGGGAGCTCGGTGTTGGTCACAGATGAAATCCGTTCTTACCAGAAATCGGGCAGGCTGTAGCGGTGCGTATTGGTCTGGTGCCAGTAGTGGTTGCCGTCGACCCACACGGCCACTCCCTTCAGGAAGCGGAGCACGCTCGGGACGGGGCAGGCGACGGCCAGCTCTGCGGACGCGGCCTCGAAGTCGCGCATCAGCTCGTTGTGGACCTCGACGGCCTTCAGGTAGGCGTCCTTCTCCGAGAGCGATTCCTTCTCGGAGAGCACCACGGGCAGGTTCATGTGCCGGCCGGGGCTGGCGAGTTCCTTGGTGTACGAGTAGAGGTCGTTGACGATGGTGCTGGCATTGCCGGCGAGCGCGAGGACCCGCTGCATGGCCGGCTGGGCGTGCAGCTCGACGGGGAGTTCGTACCCGCCGACGGTGTCGGTGATGGTGGGGCAGGGGCGGAAGTTGTTGAACTGCCGCATCGACAGGTACTCCCAGACCTCCGGCACGTGGTTCGTCTCGTCCCACGCGGCCTCGGCGAGGTAGCCAAGGTGCAGCCGGGCCATGTCGTGCCGGAACCGGTCGGCCTGGGACGGGGTCGCCAGGCGGACGAAGTACTCCATGGCCGAGCGGTAGGAGCGCCGGGGCGCGTCCGCGTGGAGCGACTCCGCCCACACCGGCTGGTACTCCGCCGTCGAGTGCAGCGGGTCCAGGGCGGTGTGCGCCATGAGGAGGCGTCCGCCCAGACCGATGGGCGAACCGCCGAGGTCCTCGCAGTAGATGTCGTCCACGGCGTTCTCGGCGACCATCAGGCGGGCGGCGACCATGAGGTGCTCGACGGTCGGGGCGTCCGGGTGGCAGGCCACCATGTACCGCCCGACGTGGAACCCGTCGAAGTCGCCCTCCCAGTCCTCGGGGAAGAGCTGGATCTCGTCCAGCGCCCAGGACTTGATGCGGAGGCTGACCTCCTCGACCCGCACCGGATCGGGCTCCGGCACCGGGTGCCAGTAGAGGCCCGGGATGATCAGCGCGTCCGCCGGCGCCGCGAGGGGCTCCACCGGTGCCGCGGTGGGCTCCGCCGGGAGCGCCGGGGGTTCCGCACGCGGGACCAGGGACAGCCCCGCCGTACCGAGACCACT
>NZ_MWIG01000207.1:0-6553 GCF_002156145.1 Streptomyces sp. NRRL B-24572
AGGACCTCTTCGACGGCCCGGACGGGACGCCGACGGCCACGCCGACGACGACGGCGCCCACGGCGGCGCCGACGACGGCCGCGCCGCAGCAGACGGAGGCGCCCGCGACCGAGGGGCCCGCCCCGACCGCCACGGCCTCCGCCCCGGCCAAGCCGAAGACCACGGAGAACCCGGCCACGGAGCGGACGAGGACGGCGATCGAGGCGGCTGCCGCGAGGACCGGCGCGAAGGTCGAGGAGCTCTCCGACGGCGCCAAGAGCCTCGAAGCCCAGAAGGACACGGACATACCCGACGGGGCCAAGCCCCGCTTCCCGTGCCCCGAGCTCGACGCGCAGGCCCTCGCCGACGCCGACCTCGAACAGGGCATCCCGCTGCTGCCGGACGAGCCGTGGCGCCTGGAGAGCTCCCTGCTCAACCTGACCGGCCTGAAGTACCACGGCATCGTCGAGGTGAAGACCGGCAGCGGCAAGATCAAGAAGGTCCTGAAGTTCACCGCTTCCTCGGTGGACATCAAGGACCTGCACCAGCTGACGGACCACTCCGAGGGCCGCACCGCCCACGTCCGCTCCGACAAGGGCTCGACCTCGACCATCCGCAACGGCACGGTGACGATGTACACGGAGGAGCTGAAGGGCAACCTCTTCGGCATCGTCCCGGTCACCTTCGCCCCGGAGTCCCCGCCCCCGCTGGACGTCCCCTGGGCCTTCTTCACCAACGTGAAGCTCAAGCAGGCGGGCCAGTTCGGCGGCACCCTCAAGGTCCCGGGCCTCCGCAACACGATCGAGCCCAGCTGACCCCCCGTACCACTCCGGGAGCCGCACACGACGAAGCCCCCGTCCGATCCGGACGGGGGCTTCGTCGTGCGTCACGCGGGTCAGGCGCTCTCGGCGCCGCCCAGGTGGTGGACGCGGACCATGTTGGTCGTGCCCGGGACGCCGGGGGGCGAGCCGGCCGTGATGACCATGGTGTCGCCGGCGTTGTGGCGCTGGAGCTTGAGGAGCTCGGCGTCCACGAGGTCGACCATGGCGTCCGTGTTGTCGACGAACGGGACCAGGAAGGACTCCACGCCCCAGCTCAGGGTGAGCTGGTTGCGGGTGCCCTCGTCCGTCGTGAAGGCGAGGATCGGCTGCTGCGTGCGGTAGCGCGACAGACGGCGCGCGGTGTCGCCGGACTGGGTGAAGGCGATCAGCGCCTTGCCGTCGAGGAAGTCGGCGATCTCGCAGGCCGCGCGGGCGACGGAGCCGCCCTGGGTGCGCGGCTTCTTGCCCGGGACCAGGGGCTGGAGGCCCTTGGAGAGCAGCTCCTCCTCGGCCGCGGCGACGATCTTCGACATCGTCTTCACGGTCTCGATCGGGTAGGCGCCGACGGAGGACTCGGCCGACAGCATGACCGCGTCCGCGCCGTCCAGGATCGCGTTGGCGACGTCGCTCGCCTCGGCGCGGGTCGGCCGCGAGTTGGTGATCATCGACTCCATCATCTGGGTGGCGACGATGACGGGCTTGGCGTTGCGGCGGCACATCTCCACGAGGCGCTTCTGCACCATCGGGACCTTCTCGAGCGGGTACTCCACGGCGAGGTCGCCACGGGCCACCATGACCGCGTCGAAGGCGGCGACGACGTCGGCCATGTTCTCGACGGCCTGCGGCTTCTCGACCTTGGCGATGACGGGGACCCGGCGGCCCTCCTCGTCCATCACCTTGTGGACGTCCTTGACGTCGTTGGCGTCGCGGACGAAGGACAGGGCGACCATGTCGCAGCCCATCCGCAGGGCGAAGCGGAGGTCGTCGACGTCCTTCTCCGACAGGGCGGGGACGTTGACCGCCGCGCCGGGCAGGTTGATGCCCTTGTGGTCGGAGATGACACCGCCCTCGACCACGATGGTCTTGACGCGGGGGCCGTCGACCTCGACGACCCGCAGCTCGACGTTGCCGTCGTTGATCAGGACCTGGTCGCCCTTGGCCACGTCGCCGGGCAGACCCTTGTAGGTGGTGCCGCAGATCGACTTGTCGCCGGGGACGTCCTCGGTGGTGATGGTGAACTCGTCACCGCGCACCAGCTCGACCGGCCCCTCGGCGAAGGTCTCCAGGCGGATCTTCGGGCCCTGGAGGTCGGCGAGGACGCCGACGGCGCGCCCGATGTCCGCGGAGACCTGCCGGAGGCGGTCGTACCGCTCCTGGTGCTCGGCCTGGGACCCGTGGCTGAAGTTGAATCGGGCCACGTTCATACCGGCCTCGATGAGAGCCTTCAGCTGCTCATACGAGTCGACGGCGGGGCCCAGCGTGCAGACGATTTTGGAACGGCGCATGAGGCGGATCCTATCGGTTTGTTTCACTGCGGAATATTCCGTCTGGCGGAAAGTACAAATGGGCGGGGGTCCGCTCAGGCGTTCACTTTTCCGGTCACCAGTGCGTAGCTCTGCTGAGCGATCTCCAGCTCCTCGTCCGTCGGCACCACGGCGACCGCCACCCGTGCGTACACCGGCGAGATGATCCGGGCCTCGTCGGACCGTACGGAGTTCAGATCGGCGTCCACCGCGAGCCCCAGCTCCTCCAGGCCCGCGATCGCGGCCGCCCGCACCGGCGCGGCGTTCTCGCCGACCCCCGCCGTGAACGCCACCGCGTCCACCCGGCCGAGCACCGCGTAGTACGCGCCGATGTACTTCTTCAGGCGGTGGACGTAGATGTCGAAGGCGAGTGCCGCCCGCTCGTCGCCCTCGTCGATCCGCCGGCGGATCTCCCGCATGTCGTTGTCGCCGCAGAGCCCCACCAGACCGGACTTCTTGTTCAGCAGTACGTCGATCTCGTCCGCCGACATGCCCGCCACCCGCTTCAGGTGGAAGGTCACCGCCGGGTCGATGTCGCCCGAGCGGGTGCCCATGACCAGGCCCTCCAGGGGCGTCAGACCCATCGAGGTGTCCACGCACCGGCCGCCGCGCACCGCCGAGGCGGAGGCGCCGTTCCCCAGGTGCAGCACGATCACGTTCACCTCCTCCGGCTCCTTCCCGAGCAGCCGCGCGGTCTCCCGCGAGACGTACGCGTGCGAGGTGCCGTGGAAGCCGTACCGGCGGATCCGGTGCTTGTCGGCGGTCTCCACGTCGATCGCGTACCGCGCCGCCGACTCCGGCATCGTGGTGTGGAAGGCGGTGTCGAAGACCGCCACCTGCGGCAGGTCCGGGCGCAGCGTCATCGCCGTACGGATGCCGAGGAGGTTCGCCGGGTTGTGCAGCGGCGCCACCGGCACGAGCCGCTCGATCTCCGCGAGCACCTCGTCGTCGACGACCGTCGGCTCGGTGAACCGGAGGCCGCCGTGCACCACCCGGTGGCCGATCGCCGCCAGCTCGGGGGAGTCCAGGCCCAGACCGTCCGCCGCCAGCTCCTCGGCGACCGCCTTCAGCGCGGCCGCGTGGTCGGCGATCGGCCCGGTCTTCTCGCGCTTCTCGCCGCCCCCGCCCTGCAGCGGGGTGTGCACGAGCCGGGAGGTCTCCTCGCCGATCCGCTCGACGAGCCCCTGCGCCAGGCGGCTGTCGTCACGCATGTCGAGCAGCTGGTACTTCACCGACGAGGAGCCGGAGTTGAGGACCAGTACGCGGGTGGGGGTGGAGGTCATGCCGGGAGCTCCTGGGCCTGGGACTGGATCGCCGTGATGGCGACCGTGTTGACGATGTCGCTGACGAGCGCGCCGCGCGAGAGGTCGTTCACGGGCTTGCGCAGGCCCTGGAGCACCGGGCCGACGGCCACGGCGCCGGCCGAACGCTGCACGGCCTTGTAGGTGTTGTTGCCGGTGTTGAGGTCCGGGAAGATCAGCACGGTCGCCTGGCCCGCCACCTCCGAACCCGGCAGCTTCGTCGCCGCGACGGAGGGCTCGACGGCCGCGTCGTACTGGATCGGGCCCTCGATCCGCAGCTCCGGATGCGCCTCGCGGACCAGCTTCGTCGCCTCCCGCACCTTGTCGACGTCGGCGCCGGAGCCCGAGGTGCCGGTGGAGTACGAGAGCATCGCGATCCGCGGCTCCACGCCGAAGCGGGCCGCGGTGGCCGCCGACTGGGCGGCGATGTCGGCGAGCTGCTCGGCGTCCGGGTCCGGGTTGACCGCGCAGTCGCCGTACACGAGGACCTTGTCGGCGAGGCACATGAAGAACACCGAGGAGACGATCGAGGCGTCCGGCTTCGTCTTGATGATCTCGAAGGCGGGCCGGATGGTCGCCGCCGTGGAGTGCACGGACCCCGAGACCATGCCGTCGGCGAGGCCCTCCTGGACCATCAGGGTGCCGAAGTAGTTCACGTCCGAGACGACGTCGTACGCCAGCTCGACGGTGACGCCCTTGTGGGCCCGCAGCGCCGCGTACTTCTCCGCGAACGCGTCGCGCAGCTCCGAGGTCTGCGGGTCGATCAGCTGCGTGTCGCCCAGGTTCACGCTCAGGTCCGCGGCCTTCTTGCGGATGGCCTCGACGTCGCCGAGCAGCGTCAGATCGCAGACGTCGCGGCGGACGAGCACGTCGGCGGCGCGCAGCACCCGCTCCTCGGTGCCCTCCGGGAGCACCACCCGGCGCCGGTCGGCCCGCGCCTGTTCGAGCAGCTCGTGCTCGAACATCATCGGGGTGACCCGGCCGCTGCGCGCGACCGAGATCCGCTTGAGGAGGTCGGCGGTGTCCACGTGCCGCTCGAAGAGGCCGAGGGCGGTCTCGGCCTTGCGCGGGGTGGCGGCGTTCAGCTTGCCTTCGAGCGCGAACAGCTCGGCGGCGGTCGGGAAGCTGTTGCCGGGCACGGAGATGACCGGGGTGCCGGGCGCGAGGCGGGCCGCCAGGGTCAGGATCTCCTCGCTGGGCCGCTCGTTCAGGGTGAGCAGCACGCCCGCGATCGGCGGGGTGCCGGCCGAGTGCGCGGCGAGCGCCCCGATGACCAGGTCGGCCCGGTCCCCGGGGGTGACGACGAGACAGCCCGGGGTCAGCGCGTTGAGGAAGTTCGGCAGCATCGCGCCGCCGAAGACGAAGTCCAGCGCGTCCCGGGCGAGGCCCGCGTCGTCGCCGAGGACGACGGAGGCGCCGAGCGCGTGGGTGATCTGGGCGACGGTCGGCGCGGCGAGCGCCGGCTCGTCGGGCAGGACGTAGCAGGGCACGGGGACCCGGGTCGCGAGCCGCTCCAGGGCCACGAGGTCCTCGGCGGCCACCCGGTTCACGACCATCGCGAGCACGTCGCAGCCGAGACCGTCGTACGCCCGGAAGGCGTTGCGGGCCTCGGCCCGTACGGACTCGGCGGGCTGGCCCTTGCCGCCGACCACCGGGATGACGGAGGCGCCGAACTCGTTGGCGAGGCGCGCGTTGAGCGCGAGCTCGTCGGGGAGCTGGGTGGCGGCGAAGTCGGTGCCCAGGACGAGGACGACCTCGTAGTCGCGGGCGACGGCGTGGAAGCGGTCGACGAGCCGGGACACCAGCTCGTCGGTGCCCCGCTCGGCCTGGAGCGCGGAGGCCTCGTGGTAGTCCATGCCGTAGACCGTCGACGGGTCCTGGGTGAGCCGGTAGCGGGCGCGCAGCAGGTCGAAGAGCCGGTCGGGACGGTGGTGCACGAGGGGCCGGAACACCCCCACCCGGTCCACCTGGCGGGTGAGGAGCTCCATGACTCCCAGCTCGACGACCTGGCGGCCGTCACCGCGGTCGATCCCGGTCACGTACACGCTGCGCGTCACGCCGTGGTCTCCTGTCCAGTCCTGCGGAAGGGGCCGGAAGGGTGCACTCGCGGCACCTTCTCCGCGGCCCGTGCGTCAATCGACAGTGCTCAGAAAGCCCCGATAGGGCGGCATTACCCCCTTGACAATACCCCCGCCGATGGTTACGTCGCCCGCCGGACGAAGGGCCCGGGAGCCGGGACGAAAGGCCTCCGCGGGGCCACCGGGAAGGACGCGCGGACGCCCGGCGAGCGCGCCCGCCGGTAACGGCGTGTGAGAATCGAGGTGGCTCACAACGGACCGCGACCGAGCAGGAGACCAAGCACGATGCGCATCGGAGTTCTCACCGCAGGCGGCGACTGCCCCGGCCTGAACGCAGTGATCCGGTCGGTCGTGCACCGGGCCGTCACCCACTACGGCGACGAGGTCATCGGTTTCGAGGACGGCTACGCCGGCCTGCTCGACGGCCGCTACCGCGCCCTCGACCTCAACGCCGTCAGCGGCATCCTCGCCCGCGGCGGCACCATCCTCGGCTCCTCCCGCCTGGAGCGCGACCGCTTCCGCGCGGCCTGCGACAACGCCAAGGAGCTCATCGAGAAGAGCGGCTTCGACGCGCTCGTCCCGATCGGGGGCGAGGGCACCCTCACCGCCGCCCGGATGCTCCACGAGGCCGGCGTGCCGGTCGTCGGCGTCCCCAAGACCATCGACAACGACATCTCCTCCACCGACCGCACCTTCGGCTTCGACACCGCCGTCGGCGTCGCCACCGAGGCCATGGACCGGCTCAAGACCACCGCCGAGTCCCACCAGCGGGTGATGGTCGTCGAGGTGATGGGCCGGCACGCCGGCCATGCCGGACTCCAGGGCGATCCAGCCGGCGTGCCGGCCCATCA
>NZ_MWIG01000208.1:0-5770 GCF_002156145.1 Streptomyces sp. NRRL B-24572
CACGGCCCGTACGACCGCCGTGAGGTGCGGGTCCCGGGCGAGGAGCTCGGCCGTCGCCTCGTGGCCGGAGCGGCGGTCGTACGGGCCGTGGACCGTCGGGCCCTCGGCGACCCCGGCCGCCGCGAGCGCCTCCCGGTGGCCCTCCAGGCGGTGCCGGGTGGTGGTGCGGTCGGCCGGCCCCGCCACGTAACCGATCCGACGGTGGCCGAGGCCGAGCAGGTGTCCGGTGAGCAGCCGCCCGCCGGTCCGGTTGTCGAAGACGAGGGCCGCCGTGCTCGCGTCGCCGGGCACCGGCGGGCGCCCGCACAGCACGACCCGCGTCCCCGCCTCCGCCAGCTTCGTCAGCTTCCCGGCCGTCGCCGCGAGGTGCTCCGGGTCCTCCAGGGAGCCGCCCATGAGGATCACGGCGGCGGCCCGCTGCCGCTGGAGCAGGGTGAGGTAGGTCAGCTCGCGCTCGGGGGAGCCGCCGGTGTTGCAGACGACGGCGAGCTTCTCGCCCCCGCCGCGCCCCGTGGCGCTCTCCCCGATCGCGCTCTGTGCCGCGCTCGCCATGATCCCGAAGAAGGGGTCGGCGATGTCGTTGACCAGCACGCCGACCAGGTCGGAGGTGGCGGCGGCGAGGGCGCTCGCGGGGCCGTTGAGGACGTAGTCCAGCTCGTCCACGGCGCGCAGCACCCGCTCCCGGGTCGACGCGGCGACCGGGTAGTTGCCGTTCAGGACGCGGGAGACGGTGGCGGGGGAGACCCGTGCGCGGGCGGCCACGTCCGCCAGGGTGACGGTCATCGCGTGCGTACCTCCAGCATCGTGTGCGTACCTCCGGGGCCCTTGTCGGCGGCGATGTCGGCAGGCTAGCGTCATCCTCGATGGAAAGCGCTTTCTATCCCTTCGTGGGGATCGAGGGCGGGGATCGCCGTGGAGGGGAAACTTCGTGACACGCAGGACAGTCCGCATCGCCATGAACGGCGTCACCGGCCGCATGGGATACCGCCAGCACCTCGTCCGCTCGATCCTCGCCCTGCGCGAACAGGGCGGCCTCGACCTCGGCAACGGCGAGACCCTCTGGCCCGAGCCCGTCCTCGTCGGCCGCCGCGAGCACGCCCTGCGCGCCCTCGCCGAGCGCCACGGCCTCACCGAGTGGTCCACCGACCTCGACGCCGTCCTCGCCGACGACACCGTCGACGTCTACTTCGACGCCCAGGTCACCTCGGCCCGCGTCGACGCGATCACCAAGGCCATCGCCGCCGGCAAGCACGTCTACACCGAGAAGCCCACCGCCGCCGACCTCGCCGGCGCCCTGGAACTCGCCCGCCTCGCCGAGGCGAAGGGCATCAAGCACGGCGTCGTCCAGGACAAGCTCTTCCTCCCCGGCCTGCTCAAGCTCAAGCGCCTCGTCGACGGCGGCTTCTTCGGCGAGATCCTGTCCGTACGCGGCGAGTTCGGCTACTGGGTCTTCGAGGGCGACTGGCAGGAGGCCCAGCGCCCCAGCTGGAACTACCGCGCGGAGGACGGCGGCGGCATCGTCGTCGACATGTTCCCGCACTGGGAGTACGTGCTCCACGAGCTCTTCGGCCGGGTCACGGGCGTCACCGCGCACGTCGCCACGCACGTTCCGCAGCGCTGGGACGAGCAGGGCAAGCCGTACGCCGCCACCGCCGACGACGCCGCGTACGGCATCTTCCAGCTGGAGGGCGGCGCGATCGCCCAGATCAACTCCTCCTGGACGGTCCGCGTCAACCGGGACGAGCTCGTCGAGTTCCAGGTCGACGGCACCCACGGCTCCGCCGTCGCGGGCCTGCGCAACTGCCGGGTCCAGCACCGCTCGGCCACCCCCAAGCCGGTCTGGGACCCCGACGTCCCCGCCACCCACTCCTTCCGCGACCAGTGGCAGGAGGTCCCCGACAACGCCGAGTTCGACAACGGCTTCAAGGCCCAGTGGGAGCTGTTCCTCCGGCACGTCGCGCTCGACGAGCCCTACCACTGGGACCTCCTCGCCGGCGCCCGCGGCGTCCAGCTCGCCGAACTCGGCCTGAAGTCGGCCGCCGAGGGCCGCCGCCTGGACGTCCCGGAGGTGACCCTGTGACGATCCGCCTCCCTTCCCCGGACGGCACCACGCGCGCGTACACCCCCCGCGCCGAACCGCTCGCGCTCTCCGCGGCCGGCCCACCGACCTCCCGTACGGTCTTCTCCGCCGCGCACGTCGTCGCCGACCCGTACGCCGACACCACCCCCGACTCCCCGGCCGCCGTCGACTGGGACGCCACCCTCGCCTTCCGCCGCCACCTCTGGTCCCACGGCCTCGGGGTCGCCGAGGCGATGGACACCGCCCAGCGCGGGATGGGCCTGGACTGGGCGGGCGCGGCCGAGCTGATCCGCCGGTCGGCGGCGGAGGCGCACGGCGTCGGCGGGCGGATCGCCTGCGGCGTCGGCACCGACCAGCTCACCGGGCCGGCCACCCTGCCCGAGATCCGCGCGGCCTACGAGGAACAGCTGGCGGTCGTCGAGGAGTCGGGCGCGCAGGCCGTCCTCATGGCCTCCCGCGCCCTCGCCGCCGCCGCACGCGGCCCCGAGGACCACCTCGACCTGTACGGCCATCTGCTCCGGCAGGCGAGCGAGCCGGTGATCCTGCACTGGCTGGGTCCGATGTTCGACCCGGCGCTCGACGGCTACTGGGGCTCGTCCGACCTGGACACGGCGACCGAGACCTTCCTCGACGTGATCGCGGCCCACCCCGACAAGGTCGACGGCATCAAGGTCTCCCTCCTCGACGCCCGGCGCGAGGTCGAACTGCGCCGCCGCCTCCCGGAGGGCGTCCGCTGCTACACGGGCGACGACTTCCACTACCCGGAGCTGATCGCGGGCGACGAACAGGGCTTCAGCCACGCCCTCCTCGGCATCTTCGACCCGCTGGGCCCACTGGCGGCGGAGGCGGTCAGGACGCTGGACACCGGCGACGTCGACGGGTTCCGCAAGACCCTCGACCCCACCGTCACCCTCTCCTGGCACCTCTTCCAGCCGCCCACCCGCTTCTACAAGACGGGCGTGGTGTTCCTCGCCTGGCTGGCCGGCCACCAGGACCACTTCGCGATGGTCGGCGGCCTGCAGTCCGCCCGCTCGCTGCCGCACCTCGCGCGCGCGTACGAACTCGCCGACGGCCTGGGCCTGTTCCCGGACCCGGCCCGCGCGGAGTCCCGGATGCGCTCGCTCCTCACCGTGTACGGAGTCCCGCAGTGAACCTCGACCGCTTCGGCATCAACCAGATGACGGTGAGACAACTGGCCCTCCCCGAGCTGGTGGAGCACTGCCTCCGACTGGGCGTCCCGGGCATCGGCCTGTGGCGCGAACCGGTGCGGGAGTACGGGGTGGAGGCCGCCGCCGCTCTCGTACGGGACGCGGGGCTCACCGTCACCACCCTCTGCCGGGGCGGCTTCTTCACCACCGACGGCTGGGAGGCGGAGAACCGCGCGGCGATCGACGAGGCGGTGGCCCTCGGCACCGACACCCTCGTCCTGGTCTCCGGGGGCCTCACCCCGGCGTACCCGGACCTGCCGTCGGCCCGCGCCCGCATCACCGAGGCGATCGGCGCCCTGGCTCCGTACGCGGGCGAGCGCGGAATCCGCCTGGCGATCGAACCCCTCCACCCCATGTACGCCTCCGACCGGTGCGCGGTCTCCACCCTGGACCAGGCCCTGGAGATCGCCGAGCGCTTCCCGGCCGAGCAGGTGGGCGTCACGGTCGACACGTACCACCTGTGGTGGGACGACCGCGCGCCGGCGGCGGTGGAACGCGCGGGCGCGACGGGCCGCATCCACTCCTTCCAGCTCGCCGACTGGACGACCCCCCTCCCGGCGGGCGTCCTCAACGGCCGCGGCCAACTGGGCACGGGCGCGATCGACCTCCGCGCCTGGGCGGACCTGGTGGAGAAGGCGGGCTACACGGGCCCGGTCGAGGTGGAACTCTTCAACGACGAGCTGTGGGCGAGGGACGGAGTGGAGGTCCTGGAGGAGACGCTGGAGGCGTTCCTGGCGGTCTGACGCGCCACTGGCCGACGCGGGCGCTCCGCCCTCACCGACGCGGGCGCTCCGCCCCCACCGACGTGGGGGCGGAGCGCCGGGCGACCGGGTTCCAAGAGGTCAGCAGGGACGGATGTGGTACACCGGCGTCCACGAGGCCGTTCCGCTCTGCGGGGCCCTGCTGGTCCACCTGAGGCTGCCGTCGGAGTTGTAGAACCTGGCGACGGTGCCCGAGGTCTGGTTGTTGTTGAAGTACCCGTCGCCGACCCCGGAGAAGTCGTAGTAGCCGCAGTAGTAGTAGTCCCAGCGGCTGCCGTTGCCGTCCTGGATGCACAGGTGCCCGTAGCTGCAGCTGATGGCGGCGGCGTCGGTGGTGCCGGGGGTGGAGAAGGTGACGGACCCGCCGGGCATGGTCGCCTTGCCCGGGGCGATCTGGCGTTCACCGGGATGGCTCGCCAGGTAGGCGTCGACCTTCTGCTGGAGGCCGTCCGCCCGGCCGGCCGCGGGCGCGGCCGACGCGGTGCCGGTCAGCAGTTGGCCGGCGACCAGTCCCACGGCCGCCCCCGTCATGGCCAGGCTCTTGATCCACTTCATGCCGGTGTCTCCCCTCACGTTGATGACGTCGGCGGCTCGGTCACGACTGCCGCCTCGAAGGCACGCCCATCGTTCCGGTGGCACGGGACGGCCCTGAAGGGCGAATCCGGACGATTGGTGGCAAGCCCAGCCGTCTTGACGGGGTCGTCCACGCACGCTTTCCGGGGATCAGCAGCGCGTTCACGCGGCGGTCGCCGTCACCGGGGGGACGATCAAGGGCGCCATGTGGCGAATCAACGCCACCTCGGATCCTCGGGCGGTCGCGCGGTGGCGGCAGCGGTCGGCCGCCCGGGTGCCGTCCACGGGAAACGTCCCTGCGCCCCACGATGTCCGAGCCCTTCGCTACGGTCGATACATGTCCAACGAGGGTCAGCCGTACCGTCCCGCCGTCGTCGAGGGTGTCCTGGAGAGGATCACGTACGCCAACGAGGAGAGCGGGTACACGGTCGCCCGGGTCGACACCGGGCGGGGTGCCGGGGACCTGCTCACGGTCGTCGGCGCGCTGCTCGGGGCCCAGCCGGGGGAGTCGCTGCGGATGGAGGGCCGCTGGGGCTCCCACCCGCAGTACGGCAAGCAGTTCACCGTCGACAACTACACGACCGTGCTGCCCGCCACCATCCAGGGCATCCGGCGCTACCTCGGCTCCGGGCTCGTCAAGGGCATCGGGCCCGTCTTCGCCGACCGGATCACGCAGCACTTCGGGCTCGACACCCTCGACATCCTCGAAGAGGCTCCCGCCCGGCTGATCGAGGTGCCCGGGCTCGGGCCCAAGCGGACCAGGAACATCACCGCCGCCTGGGAGGAGCAGAAGGCGATCAAGGAGGTGATGGTGTTTCTCCAGGGGGTGGGGGTCTCCACCTCCATCGCCGTGCGCATCTACAAGAAGTACGGGGACGCCTCGATCTCCGTCGTGCGCAATCAGCCCTACCGGCTCGCCGCCGACGTGTGGGGCATCGGCTTCCTCACCGCCGACAAGATCGCCCAGTCCGTCGGCATCCCGCACGACAGCCCCGACCGGGTGAAGGCGGGGCTGCAGTACGCGCTGTCGCAGTCCAGCGACCAGGGGCACTGCTTCCTGCCGGAGGAGCGGCTCATCGCCGATGCGGTGAAACTCCTCCAGGTCGACACCGGGCTCGTCATCGAGTGCCTCGGCGAGCTCGCCGAGG
>NZ_MWIG01000209.1:0-19849 GCF_002156145.1 Streptomyces sp. NRRL B-24572
CCCCTCCGCCGTCCACCCCCACCCCCTCGCCTTCCACGCCGCCGAGCGGGAACGCGCTGACCAACGGCACCTTCGAACAGGGCACCAGCGGCTGGGCCCAGAGCGACGACATCATCACCAACTCGACTCTGCAGCCCGCGCGCGACGGATCCTGGTACGCCTGGATGATGGGCTACGGCACTGACGCCGTCGAGTCCCTGTCCCAGTCGAACATCGCGGTGCCCTCCACCGGCACCCCGAAGCTCACCTTCTGGCTGAAGGTCACCACCCAGGAGTCCGGCTCCACCGCCTACGACACCCTCAAGGTCAAGGTCAACGGCACCACACTGGCCACCTACTCCAACGCCAACGCGAGCTCCGGATACGTCCAGAAGACCGTCGACCTGTCCGCCTACCAGGGCCAGACGGTGAAGCTGGAGTTCGCCGGTACCGAAGACACCTATCTGTCGACCGTCTTCCTGGTCGACGGCATCGCCATCGGCTGACCGGTCCCGCTCCGCTCACCACCAGTGCTCCTGCGGCCGNNGCTCCGGCCGCAGGAGCCACCGCATGCGCGCGGCCTCCTTCGCCCTCCCGGCGCAGGCCTCCGGGATCGACAGCGTCCGGCCGAAGGCCGAGACCGCGCCGTTGTTCGACGACGAGGCCGGCGGCAACGCCGACGCGGACGCCCCGGCGATCTGGCGCGACCCCGCCGACCCGGGCCGCAGCCTGGTGATCGCGACCGCCAAGCAGGGAGGCCTGGGGCCTACGACCTGGACGCGCGCCAGGTGCGGTCGATCCCCGCCCCGGCCGGGCCGGGCGCCGATGACAAGCCCGGCCGCTTCAACAACGTCGACCTGGTGCAGGGCCTGCGCCTGGGCGGCGTGCGCGCGGACGTCGCGGTGGTCAGCGACCGCGGCCGGCACCGTCGACTACCGCCAGGTCCGCACCCTGGACCTGCCCTCCTCCTTCCGCCTGCCCAACGGCGCCTCCTGGACGCCCTGCGCCGAGCCGGGCGAACTGCCGCAGGTCGAGGGCATGGTCGTCGACCCCGCGGACGGAACCCTGTACGCGGGGCGGGAGGACGTCGGCATCTGGCGCATCGACGTGGGTCTGACCGGCACGCCGGTCCTGATCGACAAGGTCCGTGAGTACGGCGTCCCGGGCACGTACGACGAGCAGACCGAGGAGTGCACGCCCGGCATCGACCCCGGCTTCGACGGCACGCACCCGACGGCCGACGTCGAGGGCCTGACCCTGGTCAACGAGCCGGGCGGCGACGGCTACCTGCTCGCCTCCAGCCAGGGCGACGACACCTTCGTCGCCTACGACCGCGAGCGCGACGAGGACAACGAGTACGAGAACGCCTTCCGCATCGCCGCGGCCTCCCCCACCCTCGACGGCTCCGAGGTCTGCGACGGCGCCGCCGCGCTCAACGCTCCGCTCGGCACGCGCTACCCCGACGGTCTGCTCGTCGTCCAGGACGGCGAGGAGACCCCCGGTGACGGCGACCGCGAGGCCACCGGCTTCAAGTTCGTCGACCTCGGCGAGGTCGACGACGCCGTCGACTGATGAGCGAACGCCGCGGGCGCACGGTGACCACACCGTGCGCCCGTCCCGCCGTCACGCCTCGAAGAGACGGGCCGGCCGTCCTCGGACCGAGGGCGTTCGCGGCATGGCCCTGAGGTGGTGGCGAAGCACGAAGGGGGCGATCGCGTTGCCCCAGAGAACTGGACTCGTAGCTTGCCCCGGTGAAGTTCACGCGACTGTTCCCCCGGTCGAAGCGCAGCGGGTGCCGCCGGTGCGGCCGAGATCGTGGCGGCGCTGCGGCGGGTGACGGGCCGGTGAGCGCGGTCGCGACCGGACTCGGTGCGGCGGCGGGATTGGGCGCTGCGGGCACCGTGCTGCCCCTACGGGTTCGCCTGGGCGTAGCCGGGTCGTGCGCGGCCGGTGTCGGCGTGGTGGGCCGCGCTGCGGGCGTGGCAGCCCTGGGCGGTGCGGTGTGGCCCGTACGACTGCCAGGTCTGCTGCCGCTCGCCGGGACGGTGTGGTCGGACGACGCCCTGTCGGGCCCGGTCGATGCCGAAGCTCGGCCGAGAAGGCGGGCGTGAAGGAGGCGTCGTCGTCGACCAGGTGGTTGACCGGCCGGATCGCCGGCAGAGCGGAACACCAGGTTTCACGAGCGAACGTCCTGCGGGGAAGTCCGGACCGCGCCGGCGGGCCACAGGACGTCGACCTCGATGCCTCGGGCGCGGGCGAACGCCACGAGGTGGGCCGTGACATCACGGGCGTTCGGCGGGGATCCGTCCCACACGGCGAGCACGCGCGCGCAGGCGCGGAGGAGTGACTCGTCGGCACGCACACACGAGTCGTGATCGGCGGGGTCGAAGTCCACCAGCCGTACCTGCTGCGAAAGCATCAGCAGTTCACCGGCAGCCTTGTGGTCCGGTGCCCGCAGCAGGGCCGGCAGGCCCGCTTTCGAGGGCAGCACGGTCACCAGCGCCATCCCCGCGGCTCGCGCGGCTCGACCGACCGCCACGGGCAGGCCCTGCCCTACGCGCACCAGCCCCACCCGGCCCGCCTTCGCGAACGCGGCCAGGCGAGAGCGCAGCTCGGATTCCAGCAGTGTCAGCGCCTCAGCGGTGAGATCACCATGTCCTACGACCGCGATCATCTGTCGATTCCTCTCTCATGTCATCCCGCCCTGCGGCAAGGCGGGACGGGACTGCTTCGGTGCGTGCTGCCCTACGTAGGAGAGCAGCCAGACGAAGCCGGCGAAAAGGTGGGTCGCGAAGACGTAGACGAAGACGCGCAACATCACGCCACGCTCCTTCCACCTCTCCGTGTCCCCGTCGTCATGTTCTTTCTGCTGACTCGTGTCCTCACCGCTCCGCATTCTTGGCTCCGGCTTCTCCCCGGCCTGGGAGGAGGCTCACCAGGTCGACCTGCCGTCGTGGTGTACAGCCGGTGTTCGCGAGCAGCTCGCGGACGACCAGGAGAGCCGGGCCGGCACAGGCGCGCCTCGATGCTCTTCATCGGCTCGCCGGCCCTTCCGCCCCACGCGGTTCGGCTCCTCCGGCGAGTTCGTACAGCACGGTGGAGCCGTCCCGGATCGCGTTCATCCTTCGCGGATCCCCTCGTCGACGTCGACGCCGTGCTTGCGTGCCAGACGAAGGGCGTCGTCCAGCTCGTCGGCCGCGAACGCGGCCTCGAAGGCGTCCTCGGCCGCGTACGCCGCCTCCAGCCGCTCCCGCGCCGCACGGACCCGCTTCAGTACCGCCTCGGTGAATGTGCTCACGCCACGCTCCTTCCCGGTCCCGCTTGTGCGACTCGTTAACTGACGAATTGAAGAACTTTGCAAAAAGTATCGGGAGGGCGGGCACGTCGAACTCCTCCTGAGGCTCGCCCCGTACAAGGGTCTGAGCTGCGGTCGACTTGCCGGTACGGTCGCCAGTGGGCTCGAAGAGGGTGGGGCGACGCCCGTTGAACGGGTTCGGTGGGTGTCCCGAGCCCGCTCCGGCTCCTACAGATTCCTTCGGTTCAGTGGGGGTTGTTCGGGTCGAGGAGGCGGATGCCCGTGATGAGGTCGGGGTGGATGCGTACGACCTGGTCCATGTGTTGATCCGACCAGGGGTGGAGCCGTGCCTGGTATCGGGCGATGTCCGCCGGGTCCGTCACCAGGCGGCAGTATCCGGTGACGACGGCACTCCAGCCGAGGCGGGCGGTGGTGTCGATGGCGTCCGCCTCGTACGCGACGACGACGCCCGGGCTGTCGGCCTCGCGGGCGCTCAGTGTCAGCGCGGCGCCTTCGTGGATGCGGATGACGATCTGGCCCTCGTCGAGGATGTGGTTGACCGGGCGGATGGCCGGCAGCGCCTGCCGCGTGAAGACGATCCGGCCCATGGGGACACTGCCCAGCAGGTGCAGGGCCTCGTCGGCATCGAGTTCCACGGTGCGGCGCGGTGCGGCGGACGCCGCGCATGTCCGGTGGGCCGGAGCGTCGTTCATCGGGAGTGTCCTGGGAGCGGGAGACGGAGGAGTTTCAGTAGACGCCTGGGCGGGGCGCGACGAAAGGGTCGTTCGGCCCCTGTGGCTGTCCCTCGGGCAGGCCCTCGGGCGGGCGCACAGCTCCGCCTCCAGGACGGAAGCCGCGCAGCAGGGAACAACACCTGACGCCAGGGGAGTGGCTTCCGTCGGGTGGGAAGGCTCCCTGTGATCCGGTTCCAACCGGGCGCGGGAGGGACGGCCACCGTGCGGCGGCGTGAACGAGGCCCGCGCCGGGGCTTCGCATGGCGGCCCGTCAGCCGTCTCAGCCCCGGGATGCGTCCCGTCGCGCCAGGAGCGCGGCCCTGCGCTCCTCGAAACGGGCGGCCTGGGTGTCCAGCGACGTGAGGAACTCGCCCAGTTCCTGCTGGGCCCTGCGACCCTCCGGGCCGAGCCCGGACAGGTCCATGACCCTGAGGTGACGCAGTACGGGCTGCAGGACGTCGTCGTGGTGGATGCGCAGGTCGTACACACCGCCGAGGGCGATGCGGGCCGCGGCCCGTTCGAAGCCCGGCAGTCCGTGGCCCGGCATCCGGAAGCCGGAGACCACGTCGGCGACGGCGCGCATGGCGTCGTCCGGGGCGATCTCCAGGGCCGCCTTGAGGAGGTTTCGGTAGAAGATCATGTGCAGGTTCTCGTCGAGGGCGACCCTCGCGAGCAGCCGGTCGCACACGGGGTCCCCCGAGCTGTGACCGGTGTTGCGGTGCGAGATCCGGGTGGCCAGCTCCTGGAAGGCGACGTAGGCCACCGTGTGCAGGGCCGAGTGGCGGTTGTCCGACTCGAAGCCCGTGGACATGTGGGTCATCCGGGCGCGTTCCAGGGCCGCGGGATCCACCGCACGCGAGGCGAGGAGATAGTCCCGCATCACGATCGAGTGCCGGGCTTCCTCCGCCGTCCAGCGGTGCACCCACGTGCCCCACGCTCCGTCACGCCCGAACAGGGTGGCGATCTCGTGGTGGTAGCTGGCCAGGTTGTCCTCGGTCAGGAGGTTCACCACCATCGACACCCGGCCCACGTCGGACAGAGGAGACTGCTCCGGAGCCCAGGGCTCACCTTCCAGAGGCCCGTCGAAGTCCCGCCCGCTGGACCAGGGAACGTACTCGTGGGGCATCCACTCCTTGAAGACGCTCACATGGCGGTCGAGTTCGTGCTCCACGACTTCTTCGAGCGCGTGCAGGATGCGGATGTCCGACCCGGAATCGGACGTGCGGGGAGACGGCATGGTCACGGCGAGCGGGCCTTTCACGGGAACTCTCGTACCTACGGGTCCGTAAGTTACGGGCCCGGGGTGGTGTTCCGATGGGGCCGTTCGGCCCCTTTTGCCGGTGCGGAGCGCTCCCGTTCACTGCTCATGGACCTCCGGCCCACCGACGCTCCGGGACCCGGCCGGAGGCCCGCCGAGCAGTTCTCGCGCGAAAGGAACGCACATGCGTGGTCAGGCCACACCGGGACACGTCGTCGTGGTGGGAGGAGGCGCCTCCGGTCTCGCGGCCGCCCACCGGCTCGTCGAATCGGGCGCCCGCGTGACGCTCCTGGAGGCCTCCGGGCGGCTGGGCGGCAAGCTGTGGGCCGGGGAGATCGCGGGCGTGCCCGTCGACCTGGGCGCGGAGGCCCTGTTCGCGCTGCGACCCGAGGCGGTCGAGCTGGCCCGGGCCGTAGGACTCGGGGAATGCCTGGAGCCGGCCGTGACGACCTCCGCCTCCGTGTGGAGCCGCGACGCGCTGCACGTCATGCCCCGTGGCCACGTCCTGGGGGTGCCGGGGGACTGGGCGGCACTGGAGGGTCTCGTCTCCCCGGAGGGCGTCGCGCGCATGAAGCAGGACCGCACCCTGCCGCGTACCCCCGTCGGGGACGACGTCGCGATCGGCGCGTACGTGGCCGAACGGTACGGCAAGGAGGTCGTCGACCGGCTCCTGGAGCCCTTGCTCGACGGCGTGTACGCGGGGGACGCCTACCGCATCTCGATGCGCGCGACGCTTCCCGCCCTCCACGAGGCGGCCCGGCAGCACGGCTCACTCCTCGACGCCGTCGCCTCCCTGCACCGCACGCCCGCGCCGGACGCGTTCGCAGGCCCGGTGTTCATGGGGATCACGGGCGGTGTCGGCCGGCTGCCGGGTGCCGTCGCCGATGCCGTACGAGCCCGGGGCGGGGAGATCCTTCTCGACTCCCCGGTCCTCGCGCTGACCCGTACCGAGGACGGCTGGCGGATCCGTACGGCCGATCGACTCCTTGCCACGGACGGCGTGGTCGTCGCCGCACCGGCGTGGTCTGCCGCGGCACTCCTCGAAGCCGAGTGCCCGACGGCGGCGGCCGAACTGTCGGGCATCGAGTACGCCTCGCCCGCGCTCGTGACGCTGGCCTTCCGCCGCGCGGACCTGCCCGTCCTGCCCGGCGGCAGCGGATTCCTCGTACCGCCGGTGGAGGGGCGCACGATCAAGGCGGCCACCCTGCTGACGCACAAGTGGCGATGGCTGAGGGAGATCGCCACCGGTCTCTTCGTCCTGCGGGCCTCGATCGGCCGGCACGGGGACGAACAGGCCTTGTACCTGGACGACGCGGAACTCGTCGAAGTCGCGCGCCGCGATCTGGGCGAGATCCTGGGACTCGCTGCCGCACCCGTCGCGGCGAAGGTCAGCCGTTGGCACGACGGGCTGCCTCAGTACGTGGTCGGGCACACGGCACGGATCGAGCGGATCAGGGACGCGGTCGCGAAACTGCCGGGGATACGGGTGTGCGGTGCGGCCTACGACGGCGTCGGCATCGCCCACTGCGTGGCGAGCGGGCGGCGTGCCGCCGAAGAAGTGCTGGGCGCCGTGTGAGGCGCGGGCCCACTGAGCCGTGGGGCCGACCGCGCGGACGGGGCGCAACCGTCTTCTCCCCGGCATCCGGACCGCGTGACGCGGTCGGCCCCACATCCGGAGCGCTCCGAGGCACGGGAGTCCCGGAGCGCCCGCATGCCGACGGGGCGCGGATGACGACGTCGTCCGCGTCGACGACGCGGGGGAGGGGACGAACCGCCGGGTGCCGGTCGGCGGTTGCGGGTGAACACGATCCAGCCCGGGCCGCCTCACCCCGCGGAAGGGCCGTTCGACCCCTGTCGACCCGCCGGGCCGGATCGGTTCACTGTGCTGCGGGCCGAGCCGGTCCCGTGCGGAGCACGTCGACGTAGCGCCCCAGGGCAAGGGAGTGAGGGGAACGATGATCACGGCGGTGGGACACGCCGACCTGGCACCGGACACGCGGAGAGCGGTCGAGCGTGAGTTCCATGTGCGGTTGGAGCGCCTCGGGGACCCGGCAGTCGGTCTGGTCCGCGGCGGTACGGCGCTGTCCGCGGCCTTCGGCCGGGCGGTGCACGCGTCGGGCCGGCGGCTCGTCGTACTCCTGCCCGCCCGGGGAGCGGTGCCCGCAGCGCTGCCGCCGGCCGACCGGGGACCGGCCCGGGAGGTGATCGCCCTGGCCGAGGAGGTGCGGCTCCTCGCCTACGACCCCGACTCCCGCGACGCCTGTGTGAGCGCGGACGAGGCGCTCATCAGCCAGTGCTCCCGGCTCCTCGCGGTCTGGGACGGTTCCCCCACCGACGGGAGGGACGCCACCGCACACCTGGTGGCGTACGCACGCGCCCGCGGGGTGCCGGTGGATGTGGTGTGGCCGGTCGCGGCGGTCCGTGAGCCGATACGTCACGAGACGAGCCCGCGCCGGCCCACGGCCCTGTTCCCTTCCCCGCTCGTTCCCAGGAAAAGCCGAGATGACCAACGCTCTTCGTAGTTCCGCCGCCACCCGCGCGACCACCCCGGCCGATCGTACGACCGGCGCTTCCCGCGCCTTCGCGTGGCTCCTGATCGTCACCGGTGGGCTCGGCGTCCTCGCCTCGTGGGTGATCACGCTCGACAAGTTCCTCCTCCTGGAGGACCCGGCGTTCGTGCCGTCCTGCACGATCAACCCCGTCCTGTCCTGCACGAACGTGATGCGCAGCGAGCAGGCGTCGGTGTTCGGTTTTCCGAACCCGATGCTCGGTCTCGTCACGTACGGCGTCGTCGTCGCGATCGGCGCGGGAGCTCTCGCCGGGGCCCGCCACCGCCGTTGGTTCTGGCTCGGCCTCAACGCCGGGACGCTGTTCGGCGTGGGCTTCTGCATGTGGCTGATGAGCCAGGCACTGTACGAGATCGGTGCCCTGTGCCTGTGGTGCTGTCTCGCCTGGGCGGCGACCGTCGTCATGTTCTGGTACACCACGGTGCACAACCTGAGGCACCGCATCCTGCGCGCGCCCAGGCCGCTGGTCGCCGTGGTGACGGAGTTCCACTGGGTCGTACCGGCCGTCTGGTTGGCGAGCGTCCTCCTGCTGATCACGACCCGCTTCTGGTCGGCATGGCAGAGCCTGTGATGTCCGTACGCACGCCATGGCGCGGCCCGGGCGCGCCGGGCGTGGGTCCGGGGGACGGCCGGACCGTGTCGAGGCCGGCGCACCGGGCCGCGGGGGTGAGTCGATCACGGCGGGCCGACGGTCCGATAGGGCTGTTCGGCCCTATCGGACCAGGGCCGTTCGGTCCAGAGGAGGCGTTGCGATACTGGCGCTCGTCCCGCACTCGGCCCGGCACCCCCGCAGCGGGTGGTCCACCGCTCACATCGCGGCTCTTGCCGCTTGATCAGGAGTTCTCCGTGAAACCCCGTCCTTCCCGTCGAGTCGCTCTCGCGGCCCTCGTGCTCTTTCTGCTCTGTACGGCCGCCGCCGTCGTGTCCTTCTCCCGGGGTTCCTGGGCCGGAGCCATCTGGGTGCTCGCGGCGGGATTCTGCTCCAACGCGGCCTGGTACTGCGCGCGCGGGACCCGTGCGGTGGCGCGGGCGAGTGCGGCGGGCGCGACCGCGACCTCCTGCGGGATCGGCGAAGCGTGCGGTTCCTGTGCGAGGACGGCATGCTGACCGCCGGTCACCCCGCCCCGTCCTCCACCGCCCCCGTGCGGGTCTTTCTGCTCGACGACCACGAGGTGGTCCGTCGGGGCGTACGGGATCTGCTCGAAGCCGAGCCGGGCATCGTCGTGGTGGGCGAGGCCGCGAACGCCCGTGAGGCGCTCGCCCGGGTGCCTGCCGCGCGGCCGGACGTCGCCGTGCTCGACGTACGCCTCGGCGGAGCGACCGGGGGCGATCACGAGGGCGTCGAGGTGTGCCGCGAGCTTCGCGCGGAACTCCCGGACCTCGCCTGCCTGATGCTGACCTCGTTCGACGACGACGAGGCCTTGTTCGATGCCATCATGGCCGGTGCGGCGGGTTACGTCCTCAAGCAGATCGGGGGGTCGGACCTGGTGGCCGCCGTCCGTACGGTGGCGACGGGCAGGTCGCTGCTCGACCCCCGGATGACGGACCGGGTGATGGCCCGGATACGGGGCTCCGTACCCGACCCCGGGCCCAAGGCCGTCGCGCCCGGAGAGCTCGACCGCCTCTCGCCCCGCGAGCTGGAGATCCTGGACCTGATCGGCCTGGGGCTGACGAACCGGCAGATCGCCGATCGGCTCTTCCTGGCCGAGAAGACGGTGAAGAACCGCGTGTCGTCGATCCTGGGGAAGCTGGGTGTGGGGCGGCGCGTCCAGGCGGCGCTGATCGCCGAACGGTTCCGGGAACCGCAGGGCACCCGACCGTGAGGCGGAGGCCGCGGGCGGGAGCCGTTTCCCGCGTGTGCGGCCCCTCCGCGCCTGCGTACGCGCAGGTGCTGCTTCCCGCGCCTGCGTACGCGGAGATGCGGCGCCCCGCGTCTGCGTACGCGGAGATGCGGCGCCCCGCCTCTGCGTACGCGGACCGGTCAGCCGGCGGGCAGGGGCGCGCTCCAAGTGACCCTCGTGCCGCCCTCCACGGGTGATTCCAGGCGGAGGGTGCCCCGGCACTGTTCCGCTCGCGAGCTCATGTTGAGCAGCCCGCTCGTCGGCCGGGCGGACCCCAGGCCGGCACCGTCGTCCGTGACGGTGAGGACGAGCTGGTCGGCCGTGTCCGGGACGGCGAGCACGACATCCGCGCGGCTCGCCCGTGCGTGCCGCGCGGCGTTGCTCAGCGCCTCCGCCGCCACGGCCAGCACATGCTCGGCCAGCTCCTCCGGAACGGCGCTGTCGACCGGCCCCGTGATGCGCAGCGATGGTGTGAACCCCAGGTGCTGGGCTGCCAGTTGGGCCGTCTCGGCCAGCCGTCGGCGCAGCGCGGGACCGCCCAGGTCGTCGGCGGTCGTGCGCAGCTGGAGGATGGTCGAGCGGATGATCTGGATGGTGGCGTCGAGATCGTCCACCGCACGGGTGACCCGCTCGGCGGCCCCGGCGTCCCCGATCGTGCGGGTCGCGCTCTGCAGCGTCATGCCCGTGGCGAACAGTCGCTGGATCGCGACGTCGTGCAGGTCGCGGGCGATGCGGTCGCGGTCCTGGAGCACCGCCAGCTCCTCGGACTCGGCGCGCCGCCGGGCGAGTTCGAGGGCGATCGCCGCCTGATCGGCGAAACCACTGATCAGCAGGGTCTCCGTGGTGTCGAAGCCCGGCCGTCCTGCCCTACGGCTCAGCCGCAGAGCGCCGCACACGGCGGCGTCGACGGGCAGCGGCACGGCCACCACGGGGCCGTGCTCCTCTCCGGCCGTACCGCCGATGGGCAGGCCCCGGGGATCCGTACGTACGTCGGTCGTGACCACGGGCCCGCGCGTGCGCGCCGCGAGGCCGGCGAGCGAGCCGGACGCCGGCAGCCGCGCTCCCCGGACGAGTTCGGCGGCGTCGCCGTGCGCGACCCGTACGGTCAGGTCGCCGGAGGACGTGGAAGGGAGCAGGACGGCGGCGAGGTCGGCGTCGGCCACCTCCATGGCCCGCCGGGCGATCAGACGCAGGACCTCGTCGGTGGCGGTGCCCGCGAGCAGCGTGCGGGTGATCTCGCCCAGCGCCTCCAGGCGGTGCTCACGACGCCGACTGTCGTGGTAGAGGCGGGCGTTGTCGACCGCGACACCCGCCGCCGTCGACAGCGTCGTGAGGACCGCCTCGTCGTCCGCGTCGAAGGCGCCGCCGCCCCGCTTCTCGGTCAGATAGATGTTGCCGAACACCTCGTCCCGTACCCGGATCGGCGCTCCCAGGAAGGTGCGCATCGGCGGATGGTGGGGCGGGAAGCCGAAGCTGCTGGGATGCCGGCCGAGGTCGTCGAGCCGCAGCGGTGAGGGGTTGCGGATGAGTTCGCCGAGGATGCCGTGACCGCACGGCGCCGGACCGATCCGCGTCACCAGGTCGTTGTCCATGCCCACGGGCAGGAACTGGGAGAGCTTCTGCCGGTTGTCGATCACGCCGAGCGCCCCGTACTCGGCGTCGGTGAGGCTGACGGCCGCCTCCACGATGCTCCGCAGCACCTGCGGGAGTTCGAGGTCGCGGCCGAGGTCCATGACCGCGGCGAGCAGGCCGTGCATCCGGTCGGGGACGTCGAGTCGCGGCCAGGCGGGGTGGGGTGCGGTGTCGGACATGTCCGCAGGGTACGTGGTGCACGGTCACCGCGAACGGCAGGGGTCGAACGGCCCTCCCGCCGTCCCGCCGTCGGGTACCGCTCGGCCCTGCCGGATCCCGGAAGGCGGCCACGAGCATGGGTCGGCGGCCGGGAAGCGCCGCGGAACTCCCCCGTACGCGACCGCTTCCCGGCCCCTGGCAACAGAAACGCGGAAGTGGAGGTCGTCGTCCGGTGGACGAGGCACGCAGTATTCAGGTGAAGGCGAGGGAGCCGCGGCTCCCGCGAGCGGCCGGCGAGGGCGCCGCACGGCCGGCCCGGCCCTCGTGGGTGGGGTGGCTGACGACCACCGACCACAAGCAGATCGGCACGCTCTACCTCTGCTCCGCGCTCTTCTTCTTCGTCATCGGGGGTGTCATGGCCCTGATGATGCGCGCGGAGCTGGCCCGCCCCGGCACGCAGATCATGTCGAACGAGCAGTTCAACCAGGCGTTCACGATGCACGGCTCGATCATGCTGCTGCTCTTCGCCATGCCGCTCTTCACCGGCTTCGCGAACTGGATCATGCCCCTGCAGATCGGTGCGCCGGACGTCGCCTTCCCCCGGCTGAACATGCTGGCGTACTGGCTGTACCTCTTCGGCTCGCTGATCGCCGCCGGCGGCTTCCTCACGCCCGGCGGGGCGGCGGACTTCGGCTGGTTCCTCTACGCGCCGCTCTCCGACGCCATCCACTCGCCCGGCCTCGGCGCCGACCTGTGGATCATGGGCGTCGCGCTTTCGGGCTTCGGATCGATCGCGGGCGCGGTCAACTTCATCACCACGATCATCTGCATGCGCGCTCCGGGCATGACGATGTTCCGGATGCCGATCTTCACCTGGAACGTGCTGCTCACGTCCCTCCTCGTGCTGATGGTCTTCCCGGTCCTCGCCGCCGCGCTCTTCGCCCTCGAATGCGACCGGAAGTTCGGCTCGCACGTCTTCGACCCGGGCAACGGCGGAGCGCTGCTCTGGCAGCACCTCTTCTGGTTCTTCGGACACCCGGAGGTGTACATCCTGGCCTTGCCGTTCTTCGGCATCATCTCCGAGGTCGTTCCGGTCTTCAGCCGCAAGCCGATGTTCGGCTACATCGGTCTGGTGGCCGCGACCATCGCGATCGCCGGTCTGTCCGTGACCGTGTGGGCACACCACATGTACGTCACCGGTGGCGTGCTCCTCCCGTTCTTCTCCTTCATGACGTTCCTCATCGCCGTACCGACCGGCGTGAAGTTCTTCAACTGGATCGGAACGATGTGGAAGGGCTCGCTGTCCTTCGAGACCCCGATGCTCTGGGCCACCGGCTTCCTCATGACCTTCACCTTCGGTGGTCTGACCGGCGTCATCCTGGCCTCGCCCCCGATGGACTTCCACGTCTCCGACTCGTACTTCGTCGTCGCGCACTTCCACTACACGCTGTTCGGCACCGTGGTGTACGCGATGTTCGCCGGCTTCCACTTCTGGTGGCCGAAGTTCACCGGCAAGATGCTCGACGAGCGCCTCGGCAAGATCACGTTCTGGACCCTCACGGTCGGCTTCCACGCCACCTTCCTCGTCCAGCACTGGCTCGGCGCCGAAGGAATGCCCCGCCGCTACGCCGACTACCTGGACGCCGACGGCTTCACCGCCCTCAACACCGTCTCCACCATCGGCTCGTTCCTCCTCGGTCTCTCCTTCCTGCCGTTCTTCTACAACGTCTGGAAGACCGGCCGTTACGGGAAGAGGGTCGAGTCCGACGATCCGTGGGGGTACGGGCGTTCCCTGGAATGGGCGACCTCCTGCCCGCCGCCGCGGCACAACTTCCTCACCCTGCCGAAGATCCGCTCCGAATCTCCCGCATTCGACCTGCACCACCCCGAGCTCGCAGCCCTCGACCGGCTCGAGAACCGGTCCGACGAGACGGCGGAGCACCGGTGACCGCGGCCGTCCTGGCCCTGGGCATCGGTGCCGTGACCGCCTCCGGGTGTGTCTGGTACGTCCCCGCGCTCGTCGACCTGCGCGCGGGTGCGGACCGACCCGCCTCCCGGCGCCTGGCCGCGACGGCGTGCGTCACCGGCTGGGCCACCGCCGGCGCGACCGCTCTGCTGCTCCTCGCGGGTGCTCCCGGCCCGTTCCTCCTCGCAGCGGTGGTGGCCGGTGCCATCGCGAGCGCAACGGCGCGCGCGGGCGCGGCGGTTCGGCGCAACCGCGAGGAGCGGGAGGACGCGGCCTGCTGGGTGGCTCTGGACTCCGCACCACCGCGCAGGAGACCCCCACCGCCCCAGCACGCCTTCGCCCGCAGAACCGGCGCGGGGCTGGCCGTCTCAGTGGTCATCGTGTCGCTGCTGTCGACCTGGGGCCGCAGCCGCGGAGTGAGCGGCGCCGTGACCGTGGCGGTGCCCACCGCCCTCGCCGTCCTCGCGCTCGTCGCGGCGAGCGCGGTGCGGCGGGGCAGGGAGCGCGAGTGATCACTCGCAACCTCGAAGGCCGCGCCGGTCGCGCCCGACCGTGTGGTGCGCCCGGCGGAACGGGAGGAGGAGCGAAAGGGCCGAAAGACCCTGCCCGATGAGGCCGGACGGCAGGGAGACAGCGGTGCAAGACTGACGTGTCTTCCGGCCGCGGCCACGGTGCTGCCGCTGCCACCGGGTCCGTTCGGCGGACGTCCCGCCCCCGGTGTGTCATCGCCCCGAGACGGCATTGACGAAGCCCCGCTGCCGTCCGCCGGGGACGGGGCGGAGACGCGGGACACACGCCAGGAAGTGAGCCAGCACGTGAGCACCACCACGAGCGACACGTACGACGAGTACCACGCGCTCCTCGCGCGCCACGACGCGATGCGACTGCGCCGGCAGCTGCTCGCCCCGGCCGGGGCCGTCAGGCCGGCGGAGTCGGGGCGCGCCTCGTACGGGACCGACGACCAGGAGACGATCAACCGCCATCTGGCACTGGTGACCCCGTTCAGCGGCCTCATCACCCACCTGTATCAGGTGATGTTCGAACAGCATCCGTATCTGCGCGGGCTGTTCCCCGACTCGATGGACTTCCAGCAGGCTCATCTGGAACGGGCCTTCTGGTACCTGATCGAGCACCTGGACCGGCCGGAAGAGGTCGCCGACTTCTGCGCCCGCTTGGGCCGCGATCACCGCAAGCTGGGGGTGCGGCCCGTGCATTTCGAGGTGTTCGAGTCCGCGCTCGTCGCGGCCCTGCGTCGCAGTGCGGGCGAGCGCTGGGTCGAGGAACTGGAGCAGGCGTGGGTGCGGATGGTGAGGTTCGCCGTCGACTCCATGGTCGACGGCGCGCGTGAGGCCTTGGCCGAGCCCCCCTACTGGAACGCGGCGGTGACGGGACACCGGGTGTGCGGTCCCGGTGTCGCCGTCCTCCGAGTCCGCACCGCAGAACCGTTTCCGTACCGTGCCGGGCAGTACACCAGGATCGAGTCTCCGCTGCTGCCGCACACCTGGCGGCCGTACACGGTCGCCGGCGCGCCCCGGACGGACGGGGAGCTGGAGTTCCACGTACGCCGTACCGGCCCGGGCGGTGTGAGTGACGCCCTGGTGGCGCACACCCGTGTGGGTGACCCGCTGCGCCTCGGACCGGCGCAGGGAACCATGACGCTGGACGACGGCCTGGCACGCGACGTACTGATCGTGGCGGTCGGGACCGGATGGGCCGCAGCCAAGGCACTGCTCGACGAGTTGGCCTTGCGCCGCCGGCCCGGCCGCAGCGCGCACCTCTTCCTCGGCGCCCGCACACGGGACGACCTGTACGACACGACCGCCCTCGCCGAGCTGGAGACGCGGCACCCCTGGCTGCGTGCCGTCCCGATGCACGGTGAGGCCGGCTCGATGGCCGACACGGTGGCCCGGCACGGCGACTGGTCCGAGCACGTGGCCTATGTGAGCGGCCCGCCCGCTGTGGTCGCCGCCACGGTGAGGAGGCTGAAGGCCGTGGGACTGCCTGCGGACCGCATTCACCACGATCCGGTCGACGGGACGTCTGCCTCGTGCCGTTGAGGAGGGATCCGAGGAGGATTCGCTCCGGATGCCGGGAAGACAGCCAGGTCAGGGAGGTTCGTGCACGGTGGAGGTCGAGTAGTGCGTCGCGTGTGCAGGTGGGGCGCAGAGCGATGCTCGGCACGTGGCTCTGTTCATGAGTTCCCGCTCTACCCGCGGGGCGGGCCCGCATGCTCCCCGCCCGAAACCGCCCAAGGTGCACCATGCGCGGATCAGGTCTCCCTTCGACGGCGGCGGGCGACAACGACAGCATCGACTGCAGCGGTCACGGTCGGCAGCCCGCGGACGGGGACTGCTTCCGCCCGATCCCGGACCGTCTGCCCTGCTGATACATCTCTGCCTGCGCCCACCGCGGCCCCTGCCCCATCAGCCGGGAGATCCGCTCCGCACCCTGCTCGACCAGCACCCCCGAAGCACGAGGTGGCAGCCCTGCTTCAGGCGGCTCCCCAGGGCTCTGCCGGCACACTCACCGTCCGGCCGGTCCACAACGTCGTCCTTCGGGGCCGGCTGCTCGGGCGGCCCGCGCCGCTCGGACAGCGCGAACCGAGCGACGACGTGTCACCCGCCGCCGAACTCTCTTCGCTCGGCATCACTCCACTTGTGGGTGTCCCGCGGCTCGACGTAAGGCTCCTCATCGGCGGGGTGGCCGCCGATGATCGCGCGCTCGCGTGCCAGTTCGGCATCGAACTCCAGGCCCAACAGCATGGCCAGGTTCGTGATCCACAGCCACACCAGGAAGATGATCACCCCCGCCAGGGTGCCGTAGGTCTTGTTGTAGGAGCCGAAGTTCGCCACGTACAGAGCGAAGCCCGCCGAAACGATCATCCAGAGGGCCAGGGCCAGGAAGCTTCCCGGAGTGATCCACTTGAAGCCGCGGACCCTTGCGTTCGGCGACGCCCAGTACAGGATCGTGATCATGGCGGCCACCAGCACGACCAGCACCGGCCACTTGGCGATCGACCACACCGTCAACGCGGTGTCACCCACGCCCAGGGCGGTCCCCGCCTGCTTGGCCAGAGCCCCGGTGAACACCACGATCAGCGCGCTGACGCAGGCAAGGAGCAGCAGCACCAGCGTCAGAACGAGCCGCAGGGGCGTGACCTTCCAGACCGAACGCCCCTCCGGGATGTCATAGACCGCGTTGGAGGTGCGGATGAACGCGGCCACATACCCTGACGCCGACCACAGCGCCAACAGCAGACCGACGACCGCCATGACGGATCCCGCGCCGCTACTGGCCTGCAGCTGGGTCACGGCATCGGTGACGATGTCCCGGACCGACCCCGGCGTGAGCTTCGTGATGTTGTTCAGGACGCTCTGCGTCGCGTCCTTGCCCGCGATGCCCAGCATCGAGACCAGCACGAGCAGGGCGGGGAACAAGGCCAGGATCCCGTAGTACGTCAACGCTGCAGCCCGGTCGGTGAGCTCGTCGTCCTTGAACTCCGCCACCGTCCGCTTCAGCACTGCCCACCACGACTTCTTCGGCACTTCGGTGGGCTGATCCGGAGCGCGGCTCTCCACTTCCGGATGCGGTCCGGCGTCACCGGCACCATCTGTCCCACGGCCGGCGTCATGATGCCGACCATCCTGCGGGTCCTGTGCATCCCGCTTGTTCTGCCATATCCGTGTCATGCCGTGCGGCTATCCCCATACTCGGACGCGAACCGTCGAAACGGGTGTCTTTGTCCACGGTCGATCCATCGTGTCGTTACCGACCGTGCAGGGCAGCGGCTTTCCCGAATGGAGCCGGGGCTGTGCGGTGCCGCCCCCGCCTGCCCCAGGCCGCACAAGGGCGCCTGCGGTTGTGCCGGCTCTCGATCCGACAGGCGCATCCGTGCGGCTCTCACGGAGCGTGATCGTCAGCGTCGTCGAGCACGCGCTCGTCTGAAGGCGTATGTCCAGTCCGAGGAGTACGCGCGATCGCGCAATGCCGCTGCGATGCCGGTGGGACACGGTCCGTATCCGGTCGACCGCGTCAACGGAGGGCTCCACTCGATAGGGGTGCTCTCCGAGGTCAAGGGTGCAGGGGAGGACGACTATCGCCGTCGCGTCCGCGGGCTGCCGGCGCGCACTGCGGTGGACGATCTCCATGGAGAGCTACGCGCAGCTGAAGCAGCGGGCGGACGCGTGGCTGCTGTCCGTGCCCTTCGCCGGAGGGTGCCCGGCTTGTCCCCGACAGCCGGGAACCCCGGAGCAAGACCGCCCCTGACTCCCATCCCGAACGCCCGGGGCGAACAACCCGTGAGCACGAGTGGCGGCACCCACCGCTCGCGCGAAATGGTCTGTGCTCCGGGGTTCCTTGCCGCGTTGCGGGTTCGGTGAGTGGTGCCGGCGTACTGACCGTGTCCGCGCCGTACTTGTCGTCGCGTTTCACCACGGCTGCTTCCCGCGCGGCTGTGTGCCGCGACGGTCGGCGCGGCGAGGGTGCCGTGCCCACCGTCGTCAGCCCCGCCTCGCTGACGGTTTGCGTGAGAACTGCAACTGGCTGTCATTCTCTTGCGGTGCTTGCGCTAGTCTTGCGTGTATGACGCGACGACTTGCTCAGGTGGCGAAGAAGGTGGGGGTCAGCGAGGCTACGGTCAGCCGTGTCCTCAACGGCAAGCCCGGGGTCTCCGAGGCGACCAGACAGTCGGTGCTCACCGCCCTCGACGTCCTCGGCTACGAGCGGCCCACTCAGCTCAGGGGCGAGCGCGCCCGGCTTGTCGGCCTCGTCCTGCCGGAGCTGCAGAACCCCATCTTCCCGGCCTTCGCCGAGGTCATCGGTGGTGCACTCGCCCAGCAGGGGCTCACCCCCGTGCTCTGCACGCAGACCAAGGGCGGTGTCTCCGAGGCCGACTACGTCGACCTGCTCCTCCAGCAGCAGGTCTCCGGCGTCGTGTTCGCCGGCGGTCTGTTCGCGCAGGCCGACGCCCCGCACGACCACTACCACCAACTCGCCGAGCGCAACATCCCGGTCGTCCTCATCAACGCCTCCATCGAGGGCCTCGACTTCCCCTGCGTGGCCTGTGACGACGCCGTCGCCGTCGAACAGGCCTGGCGCCACCTGGTCTCGCTCGGCCACGACAAGATCGGTCTGCTCCTGGGCCCCGCCGACCACATGCCCTCCGGGCGCAAGCTGCAGGCTGCTCGTGCGGCGGCCGAGGCGGCCGGCACCCCGCTGCCCGACGAGCAGATCGTGCGTTCGATCTTCTCCCTCGAAGGCGGGCAGGCCGCTGCCAACGGCCTACTGGAGCAGGGCGTCACCGGCATCGTCTGTGCCAGCGACCCCCTCGCCCTCGGGGCCATCCGGGCCGCCCGCCGTCGCGGGCTCCGCGTCCCCCAGGACGTCTCCGTCGTCGGCTTCGACGACTCCGCCTTCATGAACTGCACCGAGCCGCCGCTGTCGACCGTCCGGCAGCCCATCGAGGCGATGGGGCGGGCCGCCGTCGAGCTGCTCTGCTCCCAGATCCAGGGCGCTCACTCCCACCCGGGCGAGCTGCTCTTCGAGCCCGAACTGGTCGTGCGCGGATCGACCGCCCCGCCGCCGGCCCGCTAGCGGAGCACCGTACCGTTTCCTCCTCGAAGGCACCGTTTCCTGCCGTCGTCCCGACGGCTTCGGAAGCGGTGCCTTTGTCATTTCCCTGTCCAATCCGTTGACAGCGTCGTCATCCGGTAGAAACCTGTGCCACCAGATTCCGCAAAACATCGACTGAATTACTCAAAAGAATGCGAGTCGCTGTGTACGGACGACGACTGGTGAGGGCGCTGCTGATCGCGGCCCTGATCGCCCTCGGGCTGCTGCCCGTCCCCGCGCAGGCCGCCGGCGCCGCGGACACCGACCTCGCGCGCGGCAGACCCGCCACGGTCTCCGGCGCGCTCGGCGGCTATCCGGCGGCCAATCTCACCGACGGCAGCCAGGCCAGCTACTGGGAGGGGCCGGCCGGTGCCTTCCCGCAATGGGCGCAGGTCGATCTCGGGGCGGCGGTCCGCGTCGACCGTGTCGTCCTCAAGCTGCCGACCGGCTGGGAGGCGCGCGACCAGGACCTCGCCGTCCTCGGCTCCACCGACGGCAGCGCCTTCACCACCCTGGCCGGCACTCAGGCCCGCCGCTTCGACCCGGCCGCCGCCAACGCCGTCTCCCTCACCCTGAACGGCAGCGAGGTCAGGTACCTGCGCGCCCGGATCACCGCCAACACCGGCTGGAACGCCGCCCAGCTCTCGGCCATCGAGGTGTACGGCGAGCCGGGTACCGTCGAACCGCCCGTCGGCGGCACCGACCTGGCCCGGGGCAAGGAGGTCGAGGCGACCTCGGTCACCCAGAACTACCAGGCCGCGAACGCCAACGACGGCTCGACCGCCACCTACTGGGAGTCGGCCGGACT